>DATIIA010000025.1:0-3600 GCA_035480115.1 Candidatus Anderseniibacteriota bacterium
TCCCGCAGCAGCAATTTCAAGAATCTCCCGAAACAGTGAAGGCGCATCTATGCAACACTTCGCCTAATTTTTTAGGACAAAAACAAACACAACTTTTCCTACGCGACAATATTGATCCTAATTATTGCGAATAATCTTGGGGTGTAGATATTGTTTGCAAGAGCGCATCGATCTGCTGTTTGATGTTCTCAGGATTCCGTATTCCATTCATGGCCGTTTCTCGTTTTGCGCCAGCTGTTTGTATTTGAATATTTCCATATTTTAAAATCGTCGGAAAAAACCCTTTGACATCTATCTTCACATCTTCAATCCGATCAATTGGAATAGTAACTTCATCGCGCGAAAATAATATAAATTGTTCCATATCTACTATTCGCTTATTCGTAATTACAAGCATATCAAGATAATAGTTTGTCCACATTGCGACAAACATAATCCATACAAAAAGTATCCAAGCAGCGGCCGAAAAAATAATCAAGCTTTGCGATATATCTAGTAGAAACATAGAACGAATAATTGCTACTAGCGTTATCGGCAATGCTGCAAGAATAATCATAATAGTCGCATGGGAAAAAATTGAAATCCAATGCTTGCGCACCGTTGCAATAATATGCTCTCCTTCTTGCAATATCATCATAAAGTCAACAGCATTGTTATAAAACAAAAAGTTGCGAGCCCGTAATATGCAATCCTCATACCCCGAATAGTTTTTGTTGCAAAATCATGATGACGCCAATGATACTCAAAGAGTCCGGTCATAATAACGAAAAAGGCAAACTCACCTATTAGTACATAGAGCGTTACCATATATATACAAGTATACCACGCACGCGCTTTAGCTCTTTCTTGATTCCGCAATTTCTAGCAATGCCAACATACCAATGGGCGCAGCATATGCCATATATTGTGCAAACCAAACAGAATGGAAGTTCAGAAAAACAAGAAATGCTAATATGCAGGCAACAAAGAAGCCAACATAACGAAGTGAATATGCAACATATACCATACACAGCAATGCGAGCATTTCAATTTTTGCAGCAGGGCCCACAAGCCCTAAAAACGCATCAACAGATGGAACTGAAAAATGCGTCACTGGCCCACGAGTGAATGAGAACAGCATGCTCTTGGTAAACGAGGAAATATTCAGCAGCATAAATGGCAATGACACTGCGAGCGGTATTGCTATAAAACTTACAAATCCTGCAACCATATTTTTTGCTTTGTGATTTATGGACATTTGCCAAATTTCGATAAAATATAACGGCAATAAAATTGCACCGATATGTCGAAATGAAAGCGATAATCCAAGAATACACAGACTCAGAAAAGGACGCTTGCGAATAAGCAATAACGATATAACCAAGAAAAATATAGGAATAAAATCAAATAATCCAACAGTGGCAATGTACAATGACCAGCGATTGAATAAGAAAAATCCAGCAACAAAAAATGCTAACAAGAATAATCCTTTGCGCCAAAAAACTGCAAACAATACGCTAGCCGTCGCAAGTGCAAATACTAAGAATATAGGTCTCCAAAAAGCAATCCATTGCGGATACGTATGAAGCCCTGCTAATTGTGTTGCGGCAGCAAGTAAATAAAAAGAAGGTAGGTACGTTGCATAGCTATCATTATCTTGCAAATTGCCTTTGAGAATCCTATTGTATGGATTTTGATGATGCGCAATTTGCCCACCTGCCTCATACGTAAGGGCAATATCAGTGCCAATAGTATTGGTATGCAAGATTTGTGAAGTTAAAGAAACTATCTGGGCCTTGGGTTCAAAGAGACGATACGAAACAATATGGGTAGCACGAGCATATCGAATAAATAACGGGTGTTTCTCCCGCGTCACAGGACCAGATATAGTAAGTACAATATCTTTTTCTACAGACGTTGGCGGAAATCGAAATCGTAACTTGTCGCTCGATAATATATCGCCCAACCTCATATGAATTGATCGAATAATATTGCCACTTGTTGTAGATTGAATAGTAAGCTCAATAGGAGTCGTATTTGGCAATTCATTCGCATTTTCAACTTGGATATCAATACCGTCTACAAGTTTTATAGGAGATGATACCTGCTGACTCAAAGAATGATGCTCATCTACGGCAATAGACGCATCATCTTGATTCTCTTCAAATACTGGGGTAGGTATCGGCCATGCAGCCCATAGAATTACCAGCGCAATAGCACCTAATTTAACCATGAGGCTATTGTGTTACACCCACAGTTTGCGCAATCTGATCCGCTATTGTGTCTGAATTGAACTGACTGCGTTCAGTTTGACATGCTTGCTGTTGCGGCTGGTCATAATTTGCGCATTGAACAAGCTGGAGAGTAAATGTAAGAATTACTGTCTTTGTATCTTGAGAAAATGCATACGCATATTGATTGTATATACTCCCTGCAGCACCCTCAGAAATTACCGTCACGCAGTACGTGTGGCCGTCTATTGTGCGCTGTTGCGCTTGAGTACAAGTAAGTGGATTATTAAGAATCTGAATTTTAGGAGGCCAATCAACCGTATGAATATATGTTGTTTGTAATGTTGGCGGGTATTGAAATGAAATATGCTGCGCAGAATCAGTCATTGTTTTCCATCCAGTATACTGAACTGGAGTAGCCATTGGGCTACTAACTGGAGATTGCGTTTTAGAACTATGCAATGCAGCAAACGCTATACCTGCAGCTATTACTATTACTACGCCACTACATACCCAAACATTTTTCATACACTTACTATATACCTCTTTATATAAAGAAAAAGCCATGGATCTCATAAGAGAACCATGGCTGTAGAGGAGCGAGAGGCGCAGAGCTGCGAATTACCCTGCTCTGTTCTAGTCCTGGCCGGAGAACGGATGCTTGGCCGAATCTTTTTTCTCAACCATCTCCTCAACGCTAGGCTCGTTCTTCATCGCACGGGCGATTGCCAGCTTGGTCGCGTCGTAGTTGTACTGAAAGATCTTCTTGTTATCATTCGCATCCCAGTGGATGAACACGCCGCAGACGATGCACAGTTTTTCGGCCTGATCTTTGGGGATGACACCGGCGGCGACCGAATCTGCAACAGCCTTGGCAACGGCGTATTGGGCTGGGCCGAACATTTGGACGGCTTGTTTTGCGCCTTTGATCGAAACTTTCGTAATCATGACGGTAGCTGGTTTGACCGCCAGATTGGGGGTTAAAACTGCCAGCAGATTGCTGTGTCCTTGGCTCTGGTTTGCCAGAGCGTTTGCGAATGCCACACCGACCGGACCGGATTTATCTCCGATCAGCAGATCGATATGCGCAATCTCATTCCCGTCACCCGACAACGCTTCTCCGACGTAAAACGACATCTTCTTATTCCTCCAAATCAAATAGAACATATTCAGAGCAGACACTCCACCCTGAAACTCGACCGAAACCTAGTATTGCTTAGTATGAATTTTTTGTCAACATGCCTCCATACAAAAAAGAAACACTCGCCACTAAAGTAGCGAGTGTTAAAAGATTCAGGAAACGAAGTTACTGGTATTTAAGAGCAGCTATAATTTCGCCGCGTTTTAGTAGTTCATGTACTTGAATCTGGCGAGCTGATCCACGAAGCTT
>DATIIA010000026.1:0-11611 GCA_035480115.1 Candidatus Anderseniibacteriota bacterium
TTTCTGGTGTTGAATATCCGTCTGTAATGAACGCATCAGGTACTCGTGGATTTTTTGGGGAAGGGTATTGGTATCACAAATACTGGAACATTGCAGGTTTGACGTTTAAGAACTGTGCATTGAATGCAAAAACAACTACGATGCAAGAACGACTCAATCCTAAAAAAGGGCTTGGCAATATGCCAATGAGGCCTGATGGTATCACCCCTCACGAATTTTTCCCGAAGTGTATTGTCATCAAGCCGTGGTCAGGGGCTGCTCTTAATGCAGTCGGCTTAAGCGGGCCAGGAGCTCCCAACTTACTGGCACGAGAAGAATGGCAACGAATTTCCGGACCGCCCTGGAATCTGTCATTTATGTCTGTAGAAAAAGAAATGTCAGATCGATTAAGTGAATTGCGTGAATTCGTCAAGCTTCTGCTTCCTGTGGTTCATAAGTTTAACGCCCCCGTTGGTCTTGAGATGAACTTCTCTTGTCCAAACGCTAATGTTCAACATTCCTCACTCGTAGAAGAGGTGTGTACGGCACTTTCTATTGCAGGGGAACTACATATCCCTTTGCAATGCAAATTCAATGCGCTAGCAAGTGTGAAAGAAGTTAAAGAAATTAGTCGGTATCGTGCATGCGGTGCCATTGTTATGGGCAATACGATTCCATGGAAAGATTTCCCAGATATATTAAAGCTTCGATTTTTTGGTAAACTTCGATCTCCGCTGGAACATTTAGGAGGAGGTGGAGTTTCTGGTCCACCGCTTCGAGCAATTCACTGTCAATGGATTCGCGAGGCACGAGAGTCTGGAATCACCAAACCGATCTGGGGATGCGGAGGCGTTGACAGCATCAAAGCAGTTGATGAATATCATCAAGCAGGTGCTTCGGGAATTCAGTTCGGCACTGTCTGTATCACACGCCCCTGGCGAACCACATCAATCATTGCACGAGCACATGAACTGTTTTTATAACTCACTCTCAAAAAGGAAAATGCATCATGAAGCAAATAACCCTACCATTCGCTTTCGACGCTCATGTTCACTTGCGAGATGGAGAAATGCTCCAAGTGGTTGCTCCGCTTACGGCGAAATATTTCTCTGGTGCGATTGTCATGCCCAATCTCATCCCTGCGGTACGCACACTAGATCACGCTAGGGAATATCGAAAACGAATCATGTCTACAATTGAGCAAAAAACTCTGTTTGATCCTCTTATGACTTTTAAGATTTATCCCGATACAACGTTAACAACCATTGGAAACTTCATTGACGGTAAAACGCTAAGACCAATTGTCGTTGCGGGAAAAGTGTACCCAAAAGGATTAACCACGAATGCACAGGATGGAGTTGAAGATTACAGCGCATTGTTTCCATTATTTGCAACGATGGAGGAGTTAAAACTTGTTCTCTGCCTTCATGGAGAAAAGCCTGGCAATGGGATCGAGGGAATGGATAGAGAAGAAAGATTTTTGCGAACTCTCTTCTTTATAGCTCGGACATTTCCGAGGCTCAAAATCGTAATGGAGCATATTACGACAGAAGCTGCGGTAGATGCTATTTTGCAGCTGCCAGAAAATGTTGCGGCAACAATAACCGCTCATCATCTCGTAATAACTCACGACGATGTAGGCGGAGATAGGATGCGGCCTCATAACTTCTGTAAGCCAGTGGCCAAAAGAGCATCGGATCGCGCAGCGCTTATAGAGGCTGCAATTAGCGGATGTCCAAAATTCTTTTTCGGATCGGACAGCGCTCCTCATCCCCGAGATAAGAAAGAGTGCAGCGAGTGTTGCGCTGGAGTGTTCACGGCACCGATCGCATTACCGCTTCTTGCGCAAATTTTCGATAAGCATAATGCACTTGACCGACTCGCAAGTTTCGTCGGCAATTTTGCAGAAACTTTCTATGGCGCACATCGGATCGAAAAGCCAGTTAATCTGGTTCAAGAATCCATGATCGTTCCCCAAGAATATTGCGGCATTGTCCCGTTCTTGGCTGGGGAAGAACTCTCCTGGAGAATACGAGATTAAAAAACGCATTGGCTTGCGTAAAAAGCCTCAGACCGTCGTGGATTCCATGGCGGTCTTTTTCTTTCTTAAAAATATGTAGTTTTTACAGAGAAGACAGTATCCTATATTCAACATTGACAAATTATGTGGATATAGTATTTTGAATTTCTGTTGGATTGTATTTCTGAACTTCTGCTCATTACCCACAGAAAGGATTTTCCATGCCCGCAATACTGATCTATGGAATTGACCGAGGAGTCCTGAATGGATGGTGCGACGAACTCGTTAAAATGCTTCAAAACCATCTTTCGGCTAGTGAAGAGCTAGGTATGAGCGATGATACTGTCGGAGTGTTTTTCCCTGTTCATTACTCAAGTGCAAACAGTCATAGTATACATATAATCGTGCAAGGACTGGATTCAAAGCCAGAAATTGAAGTGCCAATTCGTCAAAAGCTTGCACGTAGTATTGGTGAGTTAGTGAATGAATGGATTTTAAAAAACTTTAAACATCGCGCGAATCCAGCTCAGCAATCAACACATGACCGTCGTGGATTCCATGGCGGTCTTTTTCTTGCGTACTTTTCGAATTCTTGACATATTAATATAGACATGCTATATCATAATTGCTGATTTAGTTGATTGATCTCTTAAAATAAAACTCTGTTTTCGGAAAGGTGCTCCTAATGTTCGATTTAAATACCCTTGTCGAGTTACTGAATCTCAACGACCGCGTGGCAAGCAAGGAGAAATTCAACAAGATTGTCGCTGGACGTGCAGCCTTTACCCCGTCTCATGCCGCAGGCTTTCTTGACCCCGCAGAATGGGTACTTGTTATCAAAATTCCAAATTACGAAGATGTTCTCAAGCCTTTAGAAAACGGGGTTTGGCTAATCGGAAGAATTCCAGGATCTACTCTTAATCTGACCAATACCATGATATCCAAGTTTCATTGTCTCCTCGACATGCAGCACGATGGCCACGCCACCATTCAAGACTTGGAAAGCGCAAATGGAACCTGGTTAGGTTCACAGAAACTAGCTCCATACAAAGTGTACGAAATAATTCCGGGGGAGGAAATTATTCTACCAGACGCTACAATATTAATGATCTCTAAAAAACCTGGATGAAATTTCAGGTTTCCTATCACAACCGTACGGTTCGCCGGCGGTTGTTTTCTTGCGTAAAACGTTAAAATTCATTAGTATCAACATCACTCCCGGGTCGTCTAAAGGCAGGACAAGAGACTTTGGATCTCTGAATCATGGTTCGAATCCATGCCCGGGAACAAATTAATTGGGGTACAATAAAAATTATGCTTGCTCTTCTTGCATTATTTATAGGCGGATCTGTTCTTACGCTGGGAGATATTCTTTTTAAATATTATGTTGAAAAGCCGAATGCGATGCTGTATGGGTTTGGACTTATTATGTATATCATCGGTTTAATTTTTCTGATCGAAAGTTTTAAGACTGAAAATATTGCAGTTGCTTCTACAATATTTGTCATTATAAATATTACAACGCTATTTTTCGTAAGTCTGTTTTTATTCAAGGAGCATCCTACTCCTCTCCAAATAGCAGGGATACTTCTAGCGTTCGTTGCAATAGCGCTGCTCGAATAGCGTATTGCATGGTAAACTATATCCATGAACATTCCGTCATGGATAAAAGCGATTTTTTTCATAGCACTATGTGAAATCGCAGGCATGCTCGGTTCGCTTGTTACGTTTTCTCAAATACCAACCTGGTATGCAGGATTAGTTAAGCCGATGCTTAATCCGCCGAGCTGGATATTTGGGCCAGTATGGGCACTGCTCTATGCATTGATGGGAATAGCACTATATATTGTTTGGGAGCAGTATCATAAAATAAACATAGCAAAGAAGAAAAACAGTATTCTATTTGCAATGTGGATTTTTGCGGCTCAATTGCTTTTAAATATTCTGTGGTCAATTTTGTTTTTTGGCTTGCATAATCCCATATTGGCATTTCTTGATCTGGCAGCAATGTGGTTAGCAATTCTTGCAACTATATATGTATTTGCACCAATTTCTAAAACTGCTTCATATCTGTTAATTCCATATATTGTATGGGTAACATTTGCCGGGTATTTAAACGTATCTATATGGCAGCTAAACAAAACTTCTACACCTCAACAATATGCATGTACACAAGAGGCACTGATGTGCCCGGATGGATCATATGTAAGCCGAACGGGTCCGCAATGCGAATTTGCAAAATGTCCGTAACGGATTTAGTATAAAAATCCACGAATTGAACCTTCATACAACTTACCAAAGGAGTGCTATCGTGCGGCATGATGAAAAGTGGAAAGCTTCAGTTGCAGAATTCAACATAATGAATAGCCAAGCTATTCGAGATATTGATCTGGCTGCTAGTACTCATCGTACTAAACGCAAATTGCTCGATTGCAGCACATATGGATTTGATGAAAAAATCATGGACATGCAAGATACCGGAAAGATTGTCTCGCTCTTACAGACCTTTTATGATTGGCACGGTACTACCGAGCTGTATATCATAAACTCAAATGAAAGGCCGGTGTTTTTCCAGAAAAGAGAACTTGAAACACGCTCTTGCGTTCCGCTTTCGTCTCAATTGATTAGTAGTACGCGTACGCTACTTTCGCAAAAGCTTTCTAACCCCTTTTCTCTCGAATTCCCTATACATTGCATTCGGATCGTAAAGCATTTAGAACGCGAAACTCGTCTTATGGTGATTGAGACGAGAGCATCTCTTGATGGGTTTGTAATAGTTGTAAACCATTTCATTCGCGAATAATAACTTCACCTCTTCGTGCCTCGGGATTCTCGGGGCATTTTTTGTTGCAAAACTGCCCCATTCGCGGGAATATAGATAGATGGAAATTGTTCTATCCGTAAGCCAATGTATTGAAGCAATAAATATTGCCCTTGATTCGCTTGGCGATTTAACGGTGGAAGGGGAAGTTTCAGGGTTCAGCATAATCCATAATAAATGGGTAACGTTTGATATTAAAGACGAAACAAGCGTATTAAAATGCTTTATGACGGTGTGGAGCCTTCGCGTTGCAGTAGAAGATGGCATGCTTGTGCGGATCACTGGAAAACCGAACTTGCGGGCAAAAGGATTTTTAAGTTTTGTGGTGCAATCAGTAAAGCCATCAGGAGAAGGTTCGCTTAAACGAGCATTTGAATTATTGCGACAAAAATTAGCACAAGAAGGATTATTTGCAGCTGAACGAAAGCGATCATTGCCTCGATTTCCTCACCATATTGCGCTTATTACATCAAAAGAAGCTGCTGCGTATTCAGACTTTTTAAAAGTACTGAATGCAAGACAAGGCGGACTTGTGATTTCATTTGTTCATACGCAAGTGCAAGGGGACGATGCCCCTCGCCAAATTATTGCCGCATTAGAAACAGCAAACACAGAGCTCGAGCATCTAGACGCCATCGTATTAGTGCGAGGAGGTGGCAGCCTAGAAGATTTAATGGCATTTAACGATGAACAAGTAGTCCGAGCAATTGCTGGCTCACGCACCCCTACTATAGTTGGAATCGGGCACGAACGAGATGTATCCCTTGCAGAACTTGCAGCAGACATTCGTGCATCAACCCCGAGTAATGCCGCAGAGCTTGTCGTGCGTACTCGTGATGAAGTGCTGGCAGATATTTCACGATTGCGTCTTTCGCTTACATCGTCCCTAAATCAACAAGTCCAAAATAATCAGGTAACAATCCGAACGTTTGTTCATGCAATGAGTAATCGATTGCAGCAAGCCACCAGAAATATCGCGCAACTATTGCAGCGAATATCATCAGTATCCGTGCGAATGCGCGATGCAGTTGCTACTACACAACAGCAAGTAGACAGCATGAAGCGAATGCTTATTGCGCTTTCTCCTGAAAAAGTATTAGCACGCGGTTTTAGTATCACGCGGACAAAAGCAGGCACTGTTATAAAGAGTACAAAAGATATTACAACAGGAGATGAGCTTGTTACTACGCTTGCAGACGGAACAGTCTCATCCGTTGTTGGCAAGACAGCTACATGATAAACTATTGGTATGGCAAAAGTTGAAAAGAAATTTGATTTTACCAAAGGATATGAAGAATTGGAGGGAATTGTCCAAGATTTTGAATCACGAGAATTGGATTTGGAAAAGGACCTTCCAAAATTTGAGCAGGGCCTTAAACTTGCAAAACAACTGCAAGAACGATTGAAAGAAATTAAAAACACCGTACGTGAAATAGAAAAAACGTATTCGTAGAATACCATGAAGAAAATACTTATCTTGGGAGGGGGCTTTGGCGGTATCGCAACATACCAGCGGCTTCACAAGTTGATTCATCCTGCGAATATTCACAATATAAAAATTGAATTAATTAGCAATACAAATTATTTTACGTACTCACCAATGCTCCATGAAGTAGCAACGGGAGCAGTGGATCGCGAGCATGTAGTGCAACCACTTCGAGAAATTTTATCGTGCTGCGGAAAAGATTTTCATCAAGCGACAATAACGGGCATTGATCCGAAAGGAAAGATCGTACATACCGACCAAGGCGATCATTCGTATGACGTATTACTGATAGCCTTGGGAGTTGAACAAGGATTTTTTGGAACTCCAGGAGCAGAGAAATATGCGCTCGCACTTAAGTGGCTGCCCGGCGCTATCGCAATTCGAAATCAAATCATCAATTCATTTGAAATGGCTTCTGAAATGCATGATAAGAAAAACCATGACGCCATGCTATCATATCTCAATTTCGTAATTGTAGGAGGCGGCCCAACCGGCACCGAACTTGCAGGGCAAGTGTCTGACTTAATTCAACATGAAATGAAAAAATTCTATGGAGACGTTCCTACGAGCCTTGCCCAAGTCTCACTCCTTCATGCGGGTACGCGATTACTTGAGCAATTATCGCCTCACGCATCTTTTGAAGCAAAGAAACATTTGTATGTGTTGCATGTTAAAACCTTGCTCCGAACACGAGTTACTGAAGTAACTAAAAACGGAGTCATCCTTGCAAATGGAAAATCAATTGCCAGTAAGAGCGTTTTTTGGACAGCAGGAACAGAAAGCATGCTACCTGCACTGCTTCCTAAAAACCTGCTTACTGATCGAGGACTATTGGCAATCACGTCTACTTTTCAAGTACATGAATATCCAGAAATTTTTGGTATCGGTGATTGCACGTCTATATCTGATCCTACATATTCATACCCACCAACAGCGCAAGCAGCAGTACAGGCAGCAGAATTGGTTTCCTATAATATCATCGCGCATATTAATAAAAAACCGCTTCTTCACAAGCGCTATAAGCATAAAGGCGACATCATTCCGATAGGAAACGGATATGCAATCTACGAGAGAAATGATTTTATCATGACTGGGTTTTTTGCATGGCTACTACGAAGAATTGTATTCCTCCAAAATATGTATGGGTGGAATAATCGAATGCAAATTCTTTTTGAATGGATTATTGGTTTATTTTTGCCCCGTGACACGTCCCAGTTCTAGAGTTAGCATGGGTATCATATGAAGTCTTCAAATATTTCTCTAATTATCGGCTTGACTATCCCGGTTCTCATGGTTATTGGAATTGCCCTTGCTATTATTATTCCCAGCCGGTCAATTAATCCTCAAACAGATTTTATTTATGCGTTAGGACAATATCCTACTGCGGTGCAGATTGAAACTGGCCAGCAAGTCCAACATGCGTATACGATAAAAAATAATACGCTCATTGAATCAACGCTGCCTATTTCGCAGAAACCGAACACTGTTCCATATCCGTATGAAAATTCAGGAATTCCTCGATTCTATATTCACCACACTGCAACCGATACGAATAATGAACTCTCGTTTGATGATGTCAAAAAACTTTCTTTATCTGACGATATAACGTCTCCGGACGGATTTACGATGACATACGGAACGTCTTCTGGGGGCATGTTTCCATTTTACTTTGAAGGAGAGGGCGACCGTGCAACTGCATATATGTCAAAAGGAACTGGGAGTAAAAAAATTACTGTTATTGCAAAAGGAAATACATTGCCGTTTTCATTTGTAGGGTGGGTCATTAAATAACCAGATCAGATGAACAAAGAAACACTTCTTACTTCAATTACCGAAGCATCAGCTGCAAAAAAAATTTCATTAGAAGAAGTAACGCATGCGTTCCAGCAGGGAGTTGGTGAAATAAAGCAACCAAATAAGAAATCCTTTTCGTTTGTAAATATATTATATGCTATTGGCGGAATTATCGTTTTTATAGGACTAATACTTTTTGTTCATCAACAATGGAATATTCTCAATTCAGCTACGAGAGTTTTTGTTACGCTTGGTTCGGGAATTGCGGCATATATTGCCGGCACACTCGTTCTGCAAAGAAAAAGTTTTTCTGGCGTCGCGTTAGCATTCTTCCTGATCTTTGCGCTACTTACGCCGTTGGGCATTTTTATTACCCTGCATGAATATCGCTATTATTCTGACGCGATCAGTTATTCAGATATTATCTACGCACTCATGTTCTTAGGAACAACTGCTTCCATCTTTACTACGAAACAGTCTCTATTTAGAATATTTTCTATTATTTTTGGAAGTTTTCTTTACTTCAGCGTTACCCATTCCCTGTTGCAAGGATCCGTTTTAAATACCGTAGAAATGCTCGAGTATCGCTTTTTACTTCTTGGTATATGTTATTTCCTGGTTGGATATGGACTTCATAATCGCCTTAGAATTCTTGCTGGGTGGCTGTATGCGGTAGGATCGATCATATTCCTCGGAGCATCATTTGCATTAGGAGGATTTAAGCCAGACGTTAATCAATGGTGGGAAATTGGATTTATAGGCATCTGTTTTGGAATGATTGCACTAAGTGTGTACCTCAAGAGCCGCTCAACGCTTATTATTGCCAGCATATACTTGATGGCATACATCTTGAAACTTACAGCTGAATATTTCAGCGATGCAATTGGTTGGCCGCTCTCCCTTATTGCAGCAGGATTCTTACTGATTGCAATCGCATACGGAACGTATGCTATGAACCGGAAATATCTTCTTTCAGGACAAGGGCACCTGGTCGAATAATTTTCACCCTGCCGGATTCTAGTTTTACAATCGTACTCTTGAGCCCAGAGTGAAGTTGGCCGCCATCTAAAATAGCAGCAAGAGATAAATCATACGTGGTGCCAATTCTCCCGGGAAAATTTTTGTCAATACAATCAACGTCATAACACGCATCTTGTCCTGAAATATTCGCGCTTGTTGCCGTTAATGGAACTTGAGCGCGCTCAGCTAATTCTCTCATCATCGGATGGTCAATCACTCGTAGGCCAATTCTATCATCTTGCGCAAGATGCATGAGCGATTCTTTCGGTTTCACTAATAATGTAAGCGCAGTAGTAGCGTATCGTGTGAGAAATTTTTTCTCAGCATCTCGCAATTCAAGATATTCATCCCATAAATCCTCGTCCAAAAAAATAGTAAACGATTTATCTGCGGGGCGCTGTTTTAAATTTCTCACTCGTTGCAATGCGTGCCCTTGAAGAGCGTCTGCTGCTAACCCATATGAAGTCCCTGTGGGAAATGCAACAACACGGCCTTCTTTGATATAGGGGATTACTTTTGAAACGTCCGTTGTATGAAGCGTATACGTAGAATTAGCCATTATTTTATTGTACACTACAGGCTAGTATGCACCGAATGACCGTATTTCTTGCTATTATCTGCGTGGTACTTTCGTGTGCAGTGGGCACTATTCTTTTTCACATTGTTCACGCAGAACCTGCCACAACATCAATACTAAGCAACACAGGTATTCAGTTAGGGTTAGGTGAAGATGTGCAGGCGGCAGAGCCCAGTACGCCAATATTTCAAGCCACGAGCGCATTGCTCTACGATGGCGACAGTAAACAAATTCTCTTTCAACAGAACGCATTTGAACGGCGCCCCCTTGCGAGTATAACGAAACTCATGACAGCAATGGTCGCGCTCGATCACGGAATTGATTGGAATAAATCTGCAAATATTTTACCAAATGAATATACTGTGGGCGGAGAGCTTGTATTAAGTCCCGGGGAAACAGTGACGATGAAAGATTTATTTAATGCTTCATTACTAGGATCTGCCAATAATGCTACTATGGCATACGTTCGACAACTTGGAATTCCGACAGACGAATTCGTTCAAGAAATGAATCGTAAAGCCGTTGAACTTCATTTAGAACAAACGGAATTTCATGATGTTACAGGGCTTACGGCCCAAAATGTTTCTACCGCATATGAAATTGCAGTAATGGCTAATTATGCATTTACACATTATCCGGAAATTTCTCAAGCAACTTCGCAAAAAGAATATACATTTACTGTTCAAGGAACTAATCGAGAACATACGATTCATAATACGAATAAATTCGCCCAAACAGGTGAAATGAATGTCACGGGAAGTAAAACCGGATTCTTGTATGAAGCAGGTTATTGCTTAGTGGTACAAGGAGCAGATGCTCTCAAAAATCGAGTGGCTGTAGTAATGAATGACCCAAGCGAAGACGCTCAATTCATTGAAGTAAAACGTTTATTGAACATGCAGAGGAAGTAAGTCTTGCTTTTATTTTATTTCCCGCGTTCGGCCGATTCCTAAATATAATATTCCTTCTTGAGCAATCCCATCTGCATCGAGAGCGTTTTTTCCGTCGATAACGCATGTTATTCCGTATTTTTTGAGATTTCCTGGCGTAAGCATGGTCACAAGATCCGTGTGGTTCGTTGAAAGCATAACAATATGAGCGCCGGTAAGCGCCGCATCAAGAGAATCTACCGTTGAAAGGCGAATGACGTGCGGATCAAATACACGAAGCGAAACGTCTGAACGTTGTTCTAATAATTCCCGAATTTCTAGTGCTGGGCTTTCTCGAATATCATCAATATCTTTTTTATACGAAAGGCCGAGCATCGCTACTGTTATTGGTTCAGCTAATCCTAATTTTTCTTTTGCTCGATCAAGCAATGATACGGTAAATTCCGGCATCGAATTATTAATGTCCCGTGCAAGCTGTAAAAACTTGTGATCAAACCCAGCCTGCTTACCTGCTTCGATCATATAGTACGGGTCAACACTAATACAATGTCCGCCGACTCCGTTGCCTGGGTAATGAGCCATAAATGCAAATGGCTTAGTAGAAGCCCCTTCAATAACGTTTTTAATATCTATTCCCAACTTATCAAACGATTTTGCCATTTCGTTTACGAATGCAATATTAATATCCCGAAATGTATTTTCTAAAATCTTTACAGCTTCTGCTTCCATGACAGAATGCATTTCTGTAACGTGCGCATCTAAAATACTTTCATAAAATTCTTTTCCTTTTCGCGTTGCCTCTTTTGTAAATCCGCCTATCACGCGAGGAATATTACGGACCGACCATTTCGGATCTCCTGGATTTACACGCTCTGGGCAATGAACAATATCGATATATAATTCAGAACGCTTTTGAATAATAGGTAAAACTATTTCTGTCATCACTCCAGGGTTGATTGTTGATTCTACAGATAGCAACTGGCCATCTTTTAGATGAGGCAGGATAGATTCTAAAGACGATGTA
>DATIIA010000027.1:0-13126 GCA_035480115.1 Candidatus Anderseniibacteriota bacterium
TTGCTCATCCGTTGCGCCTAAATCAATAAAAAGCCCGAATGTCTGATCAAGTACCCATTGCACCCGAGCTTCTGGCACGTCAATTTTATTTATAACAACGATTACTCGATGACCAGCTTCGAGTGCTTTTTTAAGTACAAACTTTGTTTGCGGCATCGGGCCATCTTTTGCATCAACTAAAAGCAGTACTCCATTTGCCATGCTCATAATGCGTTCTACTTCCCCTCCAAAATCTGCATGCCCGGGGGTATCGATAATATTAATCTTATATCCCTTATATCGAACCGCTGCGTTCTTTGAAAAAATTGTAATGCCACGTTCGCGTTCTAGCTCATTACTATCCATGATTAAATTATTCGTATCTTCTTTTGCGCGAAATTCTTCCGACTGGCGGAGCAATGCATCCACAAGCGTCGTCTTGCCATGGTCTACATGGGCGATAATTGCAACGTTTCGAAGTTGAATAGCCATAATACTAAATATGTTATAGATGTACTCGAGGCTTTCGGGAAGACCCTGAACGACTCGATCGTGACTTGCGCGCAAATCCACTCGGATTTCTCACGCCCTTTTTGTGCGGATGAGCATATTTAAATGTTGCTCTGCGATGACCATGCCCAACGCGGCGATCATCTTCAATAAACATATTGTGCGACGTTACTGCTCGAGCCTTAGGGAGTTCCGGCAAAGGAGATAAGCGAAGTTGCGATTGCACCAATCGTTCAATGGCACGAATCTTGTATCGCTGATCTGGTGTAATAAATGTTACTGCTTTTCCTTTTAAACCAGCTCTTCCTGTTCTGCCAACCCGATGGACATAATCATCGGCATTTTCCGGTAAATCATAATTTACGACCAACTCAATATTCGTAACGTCGATGCCTCGCGCCGCAATATCAGTTGCAACTAATACGCGGTAATCTCCAGATTTAAATCCAGCAAGGGATCTGCGTCGTTGTGATAATGAAAGATTGGAATGAATTTCAGCTGCGCTATGGCCCATATGCTTAATTGCTCTGCAAATCTTTTTTGCTCCATACTTTGTTCGAGAAAATACCAGAACCGTGCCTTTGAATTCTTCTAAGAGCTTATCAAGTAATCGATCTTTCTGATCTCGAGAAACTAAAAATAATTCTTGGTCAACTTGCTGAGATACCGAACCCGCTCGCGCAACTTCAATACGAACAGGAGTTTTCATATACCGAGACGCAATAGAAACAATTTCTGGCGGCATTGTTGCGGAAAATAACATGGTCTGCCGTTCTTTGGGAACATGGCGCAAAATCTCATTAATCTGCGGAGCAAATCCCATATCGAGCATTCTGTCAGCTTCATCTAATACGAGCACTCCAACATGTGCTAGCGATACCTTTTTTTGTTCTAGATGATCGTTGATACGCCCTGGCGTTCCGATAATGACATGAGGATTTCGCTTGAGCGATGTAATCTGATGGAACATAGAAGCGCCTCCAATAAGCACGGCCGTACGAATACCAAATGAATGGCCGATTTTTGTAATGGCCTCTTCTACCTGAATAGCAAGTTCTCGAGTAGGCAAAATTACTAACCCTTGCTTCTTCGTAGCTGCTAATTGCTGCAACATGGGAAGAGAAAATGCGAGCGTCTTTCCGGTTCCTGTCTGCGCGATACCGATGACATCCTTACCTGTAACAGCAACAGGAATAGCCTGCTCCTGGATTGGAGTAGGTACGGTGAATTTTAATTTGTCTAATACAGCAATAATGCTGGGCTTTAAGCCTAAAGATGAAAATGTTGACATATAGTATGCGACCTTTGCCCAGAAGTCACATAACATGCCATACGAGCTCAAGTCCGATTATTATTGATTATTGTAAATAATGTATACATCATAGAACAAACATAAAATCCTGTCAAATGAATTGATATGGACAAAGTACTTATTTCGTATTATACTAGTTCCCGTCCAATTATTACACAGGGTAGTAAGCGGATTTGTTCGTTTCAAATAAGGTCACCAAAAAGGAAGGCGCCAGGATGAAGCAAGTTGTAAATCAGTCATCAGTTTTGACCTGGGGGAACTGGGCAATAAGCCCTCTCGGTGAAGAATACGCGCTTTGGGTTGCAGACGATGCAATTCGCATAAAGGGTCACGAGAAGTGTTCTTTTCCTGGATTAGGTAAAGACCGAATGATCCTGACTGCTCATCTCTGGCAAATGCTTGATCTTCACGAGATGTATCCCCGCGGCTGGTTGTATGGACAAAAGCTGCCGCCCGGGATTTCTGCACAATCGCCGATTAACGATTTCATCGTTGGTCGAAAAATCTATCCCTATATCATTCAATGCACTATCGATGAAAAAGGATATTGCCCAAAGCAGACTGCATCTACGCTTTCTGAAGAATCACCCAATCCAGAAGACAACATTCTGCGTATTCAAGAAAACATTTTTGACAGAACCTGTGAAGAATCTAAAGAAATTACGCGCAGATTGCGCGAACTTTGCGAAAAAAGCGGTATTATTGCAATGACGGGCACAAGAATATCTTGGGGAGTCACAAAAGAGAGTGGAATTCTTACTCCCATCGGCGGCATCGGACTACCAGATCATACTCGATACCATCATCGAATGAATCATCCAGAGAATTTTATGGATCGAAGAATGATCAAGGTGCTGCTTCCCGATGAAACAACGGACATGAACAAAATGCGTGCAGCAGGATGCCGAGCAAGGAGCAAATATGAAGCAATAAGCGCAATTCTTCTCAAAAGTTCCTAGTAACTTCCTTCCAAAACCAACCACCCGACGTTCACGTGAACGATCGGGTGTTTTTTTATTCTTCTTTCAAATCTAAGCAGACAGAATTAATACAGTATCGCTTTCCGCCTTTATCTGCTGGGCCGTCATCAAACACATGCCCCAAATGCGCGCCGCAATTTTTGCATACTACTTCCGTACGGGACATGCCATATTCATTATCTTCTCGTAATTCAACATGCTCTAAATTTGCAGGTTCTGTAAAACTTGGCCATCCCGTTCCTGAGTCAAACTTTGTATCGGAAGAAAATAATTCCGTCCCGCATATAGCACATGTATACATGCCTTTTGTATGCTCATCTACGTATTTTCCCGTAAAAGGGGCTTCTGTACCCTTTTCACGAGCTACTTTGTACAACTCTGGATCGAGTTCATTATCTTTCTTCATAATTCCATCATACATGCTACAGTATTGTAATTGCAATGAAACTTTCGTATAAAAATCCATACGTCATCGGAGGAATTATTTTGATTGCCGTGGTTGGTATTTGGTGGTTCAACACAAGCAAGAAAACCCCTACGGCAGCTGTTATTACAGCTCCTGCAGAAAAAGGAACATTAGTAGAATCCGTGAGCGGAAGCGGTTCATTGACTGCAAAAATACAAGCGGATATTTCATCAGCAACATATGGGCGCGTTACAAATGTATTTGTCAAAAATAATGACGTAGTACAAGCCGATCAACCACTCGTTCAAGTCCAATCGCTTGCAACCGACGAAGATAAAGCAAAAGCGCTTGCGTCATATTTATCTGCGCAAGATTCTTACAATCAATCAAGAGTAAAACTTACGAGCTTGCAAGGAACGCTTACGTCTGCGCAACAAGCCCTTCAAGATGCCCAGAAAAATGAAAAAATTGCTGCAACTTCCCTAGCAAGCGCCCAACTTACATATAACAAAAGCACTATTGATGCAAAGTCAACAAATCTATCCGCGCAGCAATCGGTATATAATGCCGGAGTTGCGCAAGATAAGGCATCTACCGATAACGAACAAGCAGCTGCCAACTTACAAAGCGAGCAGGCACAACTAGGATTAAAATCATCTGCACTGGACGCAAAGAAAACAACTACGGATGCACAAAGCACACTTCAACAAGCGCAGAGGGACGAAGCATCAATTGCACTTAAAACTCAAGCCGCACAAGACGCATATAGCGTTGCACAAGCAAATTTGAGTAACCAGCAAACATCTATTCAAGCGGCTGCTGCTAATCTGAATGCAAGCAGAATTTCATATCAAATTCTCACCAACCAAGCCATTACCGCGCCTGTTGCCGGAAAAATTGTAAATATGAATCTCATTCCAGGGCAAATTGTCGGAAGCAGCAATTCCTCTTCATCAACTTCATCGTCCACGACCCCGCCAACGCTATTCTCTATAATTGATTTCTCGAGCATGCGAGCAACTATTGCAATAAGCGAGGTGGATATTTCAAATGTTTCGTTAGGACAAATTACAACCGTTACCTTTGATGCATTGCCCGATAAGACATTTACAGGAACCGTTTCAAATGTAAATGCTGTAGGAACCACAACTCAGGGAGTAACAACATATTCTGTTGAAATTACACTTGATGCAATTACGCCTGAATTGAAGCCAGGAATGACGGTAAATGCATCTATTATCACAAACAAAAAGCAAAACGTTGTACTTGTTCCAAGTACTGCGGTACAAACTCAAGGCGGGCAAAGCGTAGTAGAAATCGTGAAAAATGGAACAACTCAAGGGGTTCCTGTAACAGTTGGTGATAGTAACGATAGTGAAACAGAAATTGTGTCGGGTGTTAATGCTGGCGATGCAGTTGTAACAAACCCAACTACTACAACATCTTCCACATCAAACACTCGTGGTGGATTTTCATTATTCGGCGGGGGAGGCGCACGAGGCGGTATAAGACCGGGCGGATAATGATTGAACTCACAAACATTACAAAAAGCTATGAGATGGGCTCCGGGACTTTTCAAGCCTTAAAGGGTATTACGCTCACTATAGAAGAGGGTGATTTCGTAGCTATTATGGGCCCATCTGGTTCCGGCAAATCAACCCTAATGCATATTATTGGAGCATTAGATATTCCAACAAGCGGAACATATATTTTAGACGGTGAAGCAGTCGAGGATTTATCTGAAGACGAATTAGCTGATATTCGAAATAGAAAGATCGGATTCGTCTTCCAAGCATTTAATTTATTGCCTCGGATGAGTATCTTAAAAAATGTCGCGCTTCCGCTTGCATATGCAAACGACCCAGATAGATTAGAAAAAGCAACTGCAGTATTACAGAGAGTCGGACTTGGCGATAAGCTGCAAAATAAATCGAACGAAATATCGGGCGGACAAGTGCAGCGAGTTGCAGTTGCCCGTGCCCTTATAACAAATCCTCGGCTTCTATTAGCAGATGAGCCTACTGGAAACCTGGATAGCAAAACAGGAGACGAAATTATGCACTTTTTTTCAGAATTACATAATCAAGGACACACCATTGTTATGGTTACTCATGAACCGGAAATTGCTGCTCATGCAAAGCGTGTTCTGACACTTCGGGACGGGTTAATCCATAGCGATGTGCGACAAAAACCACATCACGTAACCTATTCCTAAGCTATGGATAATAAAGAAACACTCATGACTGCGTTTGAAGCGCTGCTCGGAAATAAACTGCGAACGTCTCTTGCGATACTCGGAATAGTCATTGGTATTGGCGCTGTCGTTGCGCTTATTACACTTGGGCAAGGAGCCACCGCATCCGTACAAAATAGCATCAGCAATCTTGGCGCAAATCTTTTGACAGTATCTCCTGGCGCAGCTTCTCAAGGCGGGGGAATCCGAGGAGCAAATGGTTCCGGCACTACCCTCACACTTGAAGATGCGCAAGCAATTCAAACATCAGCAACTATTACTGCGGTAAAAGCAGTAAGCGCTGAAGCATCTCGAAATTATCAAATTACCTATAAAAAAGAAAATACAAATGCACGAGTTACCGGGTCTTTATCTTCTTATATAACAATCTATAATGATACATTAGCATCGGGAACATTTTTTACCGATAAGGACGTAACAAGCATTGCAAAAAAAGCAGTGCTCGGAGCAACAGTTGCAACAGATTTATTTGGTACAGCAAATGCTGTCGGGCAAATAATTCAAATAAACCATATACCGTTTAAAGTTGTTGGAGTCCTCGCATCAAAAGGCGGTACTGGATTTTTTAGTGAAGACGATATTATTTTAGCTCCATTAGCAACAGTTCAAAAACTTCTTGTAGGATCTTCAAATGTGCAAAGCATTTCAGTAGAAGCAACCAGCGCAGACATGATGACTACAGCAACAAGTCAAATTACAAACCTTCTACTTTCTCGACATCATATCGCAGATCCTGCAAAGGCAGATTTCAGTATTCGCTCTCAAGCAGATATCTTGGGCGCAGCAACGTCAGCAACCGGTGCGCTTACGGGATTACTTTCTGGCATCGCAGCAATTTCCTTATTAGTAGGAGGAATAGGGATTATGAATATCATGTTAGTTACTATTACAGAGCGAACACGCGAAATTGGAATTAGAAAAGCAATCGGTGCAAAAAAGAAAGACATCCTCACACAATTTCTATTTGAATCAATTGTGCTTACTCTTACCGGCGGAGTATTAGGAATATTGCTTGGATTTGCACTTTCATATTTCGGCGGAAAATTGCTTACTATTCCGTTCACCGTTACATTCTTCGCACCATTCATTGCATTCTCGGTATCAAGCGGGATCGGAATTATCTTCGGCTATTACCCAGCGCGCAAAGCCGCAACAATGCAACCTATTCAGGCATTGAGATATGAATAATAGATATAGAAAGGAGGTGTATACCATATGAATACAAAAGCAACTATTGCCACTAGCACCATTATTGCATTAGTCATTGGTTTTGGAGCAGGATACTACCTAAAAGGAACTATGACTCCTGTAAGAGGCGCCCGAGGTGGTGCATTTGCCCAAGGCGGAGCAAATGCAGGAAGATTTGGAGCAAACGGCCAACGCCCTGTTGTGGGCACTATTCAAAGCATTACAGCAGACCACATGACTGTGCAATCAATGGACGGATCAACGCATGCGGTATTAATCGATAATAATACTCAATATAGAAAAACAACTGATGCAACCCAATCCGACTTTACCCAAGGAACATCAGTAATGGTAGTTGGAACGCAAAATCCGGATGGCAGCATTACCGCAACGAATATTCAAACAGCACCTCAACGACCAACACAATCTTCACCATCACCAGCAGCTCAGTAAAAAACTAAAGAATAAATCCCCCCTCGTAAGGGGGAATTTATTTGTTCTGTCTATTAAAAACGATATACTATCACTATGCTTTTAGAACATACGAAAGCGCCTGATTTTTCTGCAGTAGATCAGTTTGGAAAAAACCACACTTTGTCAGACTACAAGGGCAAATGGCTATTATTATACTTTTACCCGAAAGACGATACGCCCGGATGCACGAAAGAAGCGTGTGCAATTCGTGATGCATGGACGGATTTTACTGATGGAGGAATTCATGTGCTTGGAGTCAGCAAAGATTCTGTGAAAAGCCATAAAAAATTTGCAGAGAAATATTCTCTGCCCTTCCCGCTGCTTGCAGATGAAGAGAAAAAGCTTTTAAACGATTATGAAGCACTGGGAGAAAAAACCATGTACGGAAAGTTACATCTTGGCACATTGCGCGTTACTTACCTTATTGATCCCGATGGCAATATCGCAAAAGCATACCCAAATGTAAAACCGGATACACACGCTCAGGAAATTTTAGAAGATTTAAAAAAAATGACCACTTAAGTAGTTTCCTTCCCCCTAATTAGGGGGAAGGTTAGGATGGGGGCAGAACATACGGCATCACGTTTCACCAGCCCCCACCCCTTCCCTCCCCCCAATTGGGGGGAGGGTAATCTTTATTTTTTCAATAATTCAGAAAATTTTGCTTGTAACTTTTCTAACTTCGGACTTATTACCGCTTCACAGTAGGGCTGGTCCTTGTGATTTTCGTAATAATTTTTGTGATAATCTTCTGCAGGATAAAATTCTGTAAACGGCGTTATTTCTGTAACGACTTTTTTACCGTCTTGGTTTAATTTCTCTATAAAATTCTTCGCTTCAGTTTCTTGCTCTGGAGAAGTGAAGAAAATTGCAGAACGATATTGCGTACCAACATCTGCTCCTTGCCTATTTAATATTGTAGGGTCATGCGTTGCAAAAAAGACTGTAAGTAAATCATTATACGTAATTACACTTGGATCGAAAACAATCTTTGTGGCCTCTGCATGTCCCGTTTTTCCCGAACATACCTGTTCATAGGATGGATTCGGTACCGTTCCTCCTGCATAACCTGGCATCACTTCACGAACACCTTTTAAGCTCGAAAAGATTGCTTCAGTACACCAGAAACATCCTCCTCCGAATATTGCCGTTTGAGACGTCGTATTCATATCATTAATGCTACTCTTATCCGAACGTAAATGTATATGCCTGCAAGCCAGGATTCTGAATAATCAACTTGAGGGTATGCGCACCAGAATCCGTTTCATCAATTAGGGAATATAATTGATTTGCTTGTATAGAAATTGTTTTTACTAACACACCATCCCGATATATCTGAACTGAATTTGCCTGAGATGAACCTGCAACAAAATACACGTGCTTTGCTTGATATCTATATGATATCGATGCATTCGCGGATTGATTTTCTGCATACTCCTGTTGAACATTCCATGAACCATCTAGATAAAATGTATTCTGATCTAAGGACGATGGCGAGCTTAATTGCATGAGTCCGGTTTTATTATGTATTCCGTTTCCAAAAAATTCATTGCGCGCAGCACCGAAATATGTTTCAGGGCTCCCGACTTGCGTTGGATTGAGCAAGATTACATTGCTCGGATTAGCCATATCAGATGCTATGTTCTCTTGTAGATGCAATACTTGAGCACGTTCTTTCAACGCATTCTGAATAGCCCTTTCAGTCACATCGTAATCACCTTCTCCGGCATGATCATGAACAATAAATCCATCAATATCTATTAAGTATTCGCGAGGCCAATATAAATTTTGATATGCATTCCATGTACCGTAATCATTATCAAGAACGACCGGATACTTAATTCCAAATTTCTGCGTTGCGGCTTTTACATTATTGATATCATGTTCAAATTGAAATTCGGGCGTATGCACGCCAATAATTTCTAGTCCTTGATCTTTGTATTTGTCATACCAAGCAGTAAGATACGGCAACGTCCGCTGGCAATTAATACAACTGTATGTCCAAAAATCTATCAATATAACTTTCTTGCCAATCAAATCCTGAATATGAAATGGATCACTATTTACAAATCCGCTCGGATTCGCAAAATCAACAGCACGTTGATACTGCTTAGTTTTTTGGGCAATGATGTTCGATCTGTCTGAAGTGGTTACGTTGCTGGCAATCGGTATAGGTGCGCCGGGGCCACTTGCCCCATGATGTGATTGAATAGACTCTAAATACCATATACTTCCCGCAATCAATACAATCACCACACCGAGAATACTATTTCGTTGAAGCGGGGATAATTCTTTCATTGCTGTAATAATACGCTATTTAACAAACTCCAATTTGCAATCAGGGATAGACTTTGCGTAAACACTAATATGCCTAATATAATTAATAGTATTCCAAATATAATTGATAGAATTTCGAATTTGCCCGCGTATTTATTTACAAATACTTGTGCCTGTGCAGCAAATAACCCAACGACAATAAACGGAATTCCAAGTCCAAGAGAATATGCCAAAAGCAGAGCAAACGATTGCCCTGGTTGCGTAACCGCAAGCGTAAGAATTGCCCCGAGTGCCGCACCAACACACGGCGTCCACCCAGCCGCAAACGCTGCGCCAAAAAGAAATGATGTAATATATCGGGAAGAAAATGAATGCACCGCAAACTTATGGTCGCGCTCGAGAAATGGAACTCTAATTAATTTTGTTAAATATAGTCCGAAAAATATAATAAATAGTCCACCAATTCTTGAAAGCCACACTTGGATATTAGGGGCAATAAATGCGAGGACAGTATTGAGAAGTACGCCCAGTAATGCAAATAAGATAGAAAAGCCTAAGACAAAAAATATGCTGTTAATCAGCATTTCTTTTCTGCTCGGAGTTTTCGTTCCTGCTCCTGCTATATACGCCAAAAAACCAGGAATGATCGGAAGCACGCACGGAGCAAAGAATGACACCAGTCCGCCAATAAATGCAATCCAAAGGGAAACTGAAACCATACTATGCCTGATTATTTATTTGATTCTTCATTTTCCAAGTTCCCAAGAGAAGCACAACGACACTTATAAGCCAGGCTATGGCAACTATTCTAAATAGCATGGTTTCGCGCAGTTCGACCTCTCGAAGCGATCTGCCTACCGCAACGAATCCATTAGGATAAGGCGCGACCACGAGCGCAATTCGTACGCCTTTTTTCGGCTCCCAGGTAACTCTATTCTGCCCTGTTTTCTTTGACGCATCTAACACTCCCTGAGAAATAGTTGGAATTTGATTATCAAGTTGCCCGGTTGCTGTAAGCACTACGCCTTTTGTATCTGTAACTATAAGAAATGGCGCCAGGCTTTTTGCCATATCAATTTTTGTACTGCTTGCAAGATCCGATGGTCTTGCATTTCCAGATAATAAATTGGCAATATCTTGGGCTAATTGGATTTGAGGATCGTTCGCATCCTGACGTAAAATCCGTTGCCCTACAGCATAGATTGTGCCAAATAGAATTGTACAAATAACAACGCTGAATAAAAATACATTGCGCAAAGTCATAGTACCCATAGTACACTTTCAGCACATGCATGCAATCATGAAAAAACATCTATGTTCCGTACGAGGAAAACAAAGTTGCCTATTGGACACATGGGGAGCCCAGCTGGCCAGCCGTAGTCTATATTCATGGTTTTAGAGGCAATCATAAAGGCCTGGTAGGAATTGCACGTGCTATGCAGAAAAGCTATGTAATTCTTCCCGATTTACCAGGCTATGGCGAGTCAGAAGCCTGGGATAGTACTCCTCATATCAGTAAAAGAATTATTATGGAAAATTTTATTAGCCTGTACACAACAAATCCGTTTGAATGTGCAAAAAAAATTACTGCAACAACCAAGATTATCGCGGGGACTAAAGACAGACTATCTCCCCAAAAAAGCATGGAAAAATTACAACAAATTATTCCTCATGCAACAAACGAATACGTAAAAGGCGAAGGGCATATTATGCCGCTAGAAGCACCCAAAAAACTGGGAAGAGCAATACAACGCTTCATAGAATCTTCACCCGCATAATGTACTATTGGTACTATGCGAATTCTTGTAGTCGAGGACGAACCAAAGCTGAATAAAGGCCTTGTAAAAGGGCTGCAAAACAATGGATATGCAGTAGACTTTGCATTTGATGGCCTTGCAGGGGAAACGCTTGCAAGAAAAGAATCGTATGATCTTATCGTCCTTGATATCATGATGCCTCGTCGAGATGGGATCACGATGTGCAATAATCTTCGAGCATCGGGCATTGAAACGCCTATTATTTTTCTCACAGCGAAGGACGAAGTGGCAGATAAAGTTGCAGGCCTGCATACAGGAGCAGATGATTATCTCGTTAAACCTTTTGCATTTGAGGAATTAGTAGCTCGTATAAAAAGTATTCTACGAAGACCAAAACAAATAATTCCAGATATTCTTACGCTTGATGCGATGCGCTTAGATACAAAAGAGCACCGCCTCATGATTTCCAATAAAGAAATTCCACTTACCTTACGCGAATATAGTTTATTGGAATATTTATTACGAAATAACGGCGCAGTTGTCAGCCGGGAAGATTTGATCGACCATGTGTGGGATATATTTTATGATTCCCAAAGTAACGTAGTAGATGTTCACATAAAAAATATTCGCAAAAAACTCCCCCACACGTATGCAAAGCGTATTGAAACAATTCGAGGAAAAGGGTACCGCATTGCTTAGCGGACAATTTTCGAGAGCTCGCATTGAGCTGACGCTTATTTATGCAATTATTTTGCTCACGATTCTTGGTATATCAAGTATTATTACATATTCATTATTCTCTAATAGGCTTGATATCCGCTGGGCAGAATACCATAGGCTGCCGCGCCCTACAGAAATTACAGAAATAGATTTTCCAAATGAAGCGAGGGCAGAATTAGCGCTTTCCCTTTTCATCGTTAATGGCGTCCTGTTTATCGGCGGGATTGGATTAAGCTACATATTAGCCGGTATTACTTTGCAGCCGATTCAACGCGCATATAATCGGCAACGACAATTTTTAAGCGATGCATCGCATGAATTGCGCACGCCACTCGCAATTTTACAAACCGATTTAGAAAATGAATTGAGCGAAAAAGCAATTGAGGAAGCGCAAAAAGAACGCGCAGAAAGCCACTTAGAAGAGGTAAAGCGAATGGCATCAATTGTTCGTGATTTACTATTAATATCTCGACTTGAACCAGAATCACAACATTCAATTGCGTTAGAAGATGTTTCTTTAGTTTCCGTTGCTCAATCAGCAATTGATCGATTACAACCCTACGCAGCAAAACAACATATATCGCTTATATCAAAACTTTCACCTAAACGAGAAATTCATATTCAAGCACACCACGAACACATCCTGCAAGCCATTTCTAATCTTATTAAAAATGGTATTGATTATAATACCGAGCACGGAAGCGTGACCATAGCAGTAGAAGAAAAAAATAATAATGCAATAATAATAGTTGCAGATACCGGAGTTGGAATACCGCAAGAAGATCTTCAGAAAATATTCGATCGTTTTTACCGCTCAGATGCGAGTAGGACAAGAACAACAGGCGGAAGCGGACTTGGCCTTTCTATTGTGCAATCAATTGCAAAATCCTATAACGGATCTATCGAATTAAAAAACAATAAAGAAAAAGGTATTACTGTATACCTTTCCTTTCCGATCAAAATTTCCTAAATTTGTACTTGACAAAGCATAATAATACATATATTATATTTCTGTTACATTACCGTAACTGAAACGTTCTTTTCACCAATAGTGGCTTTGGGTCGCAAAGGACAACACAATGTCAACACTCACATCAAGGATAAGCAGAATATATCCCGTCACCTTTAATTACGATCGGCCGTATGATGAACTGATCGGCGTAGAGCCAAGAAAGTTCAGTAAGGTCAGCAATTGTTTTACACCAGAACACTTCCCAATTATCGGAAGCGGTATTGTTACAGCCCATTTGAGATACCTTGAGTTCAATC
>DATIIA010000028.1:0-2992 GCA_035480115.1 Candidatus Anderseniibacteriota bacterium
TTCCCCGCAGTGCAGGAGGATTTCTTTGCGTGTCCTGATGCAACAGGAGTGCTTGTGCCAGCTGCAATGAATGATAATTGGCTCATATTCAGCAGGTCATGTGAATCAGGGGATGATGCATGCAAGCAAGCAGCGGCGATAATAAATCCAACGATTCAGGTTAAATAATCCATCCCTCCCGCTATGTGGGTTGAACAATTGATTGCATACGTCGAGCATATTGGCTATTGGGGATATATAGTCGGCTTTATTGCGTCATTGCTTGAAGCAATAGCATTTGTTGGTGTGCTAGTGCCTGGTTCTATTATCGTTACGGTATTAGGTTTTATTTCATCAAAAGGAGAAATACATTCGTGGATACTGGTACTGTGTTGTATTCTAGGGGCTATCATTGGCGATGCCTTAAGTTTTTATTGGGGACGTAATGGGACGGTATTGTTTTCTGACACAAATAAAATTTTTAGTACAAAATATTTGGCGCGTGGTAAATTATTTTTCCAGCGCCATGGATACTACAGCGTTTTCTTAGGAAGATTCATAAGCGGCATTCGAGCATTTATTCCATATATCGCAGGAATATTCCGGATGGATGTAAAACAGTTTTTTGTTTGGAATATTATGAGCGCTATTGGATGGTCTCTGGCTCACGTATATATCGGGTATTTTTTCGGAGCGGCATGGAGAGTTGCAGAAAAATGGTCTGCTCGAGCGGGATTATTTCTTATCGTTGCTGCAATATTTATTTCGATTCTGTGGTATGTTGCACGGTTCCTTGGGCGGCGCGCTAAGCGCATTGCGAGGTTTTTACACTCAATATGGAGATCTATACTTCACGGTATTGCATCGAATAATGATGTAATTGTGTGGGCTAGCGCTCATCCTCGCACTGCAACTTTTTTGAAAAATCGAACGCGGATCGATTTCTTTTGGGGGCTTCCATTTAGCTTGCTCGTAATTGCATTTCTGTATGCACTACTTGAATTTTTTGGAGTAGTACAAGGAGTTGTAACTGGTGGCGTGGTCGTTGGTGCAGATATGAGGATGGAAAATTTGCTCTACGCATTTCGATCGGGCCCGGTAACGTCATTCTTTTTATGGATAACGATGCTAGGCAGCGTTCCAATTGCGATTGGAATGGTAGTATGTGCATCCGTTATTTTGTTCTTGTGGCAAAAAGAGAGATTTATTATTCCATTGTGGGTATCAGTAGCTGGGAGCCAACTTGTAGGATTGATTGGCAAATATGAATTACATCGCCCGCGGCCGAGCGGTATTGCCGTGTATACAGAACAATCTTTTTCATTCCCGAGCGGACATTCCATTTTTGCTGTCGCATTGTATGGCTTTCTTACTTATATTGCCATTCGATATGCACGACGCTGGCGAAATAAAATATATATCGCGTGTTTTGGATTGACTGTTATATTCCTCATCGGCCTTTCGCGATTATATGTCGGCGTGCATTATTTTTCTGATGTATGGGGAGGGTATTTACTCGGATTCTTGTGGCTTATTATTGGCATAAGCATGGCCGAATGGACATCGCATCAAAAGCGAACTCATCGGTTCATTGTGCGTGCTCAATCTCAACCGTTTGCCCTGTTTGGTACAGGCGTAGCGTGTGTGTTATTTGTTCTCATTTTTGTGCTTATTGGCCACGATACAATCGAAGATTTAACTGCTTCTCCTCCTACGTTTCAAACTTCTTCTATTAGTACGGCCAATGCTCTCGATATTTTTTCTGACGGATCGCCTCAATACACCGAGACATTGCCCGGGAATAGACAAGAACCAATTGCGTTTATTGTTACTGCTCCGAGCGAAGAAGCATTTGTGCGTGCATTCACAAAGGCAGGATGGTATCCAGCAGAGCAGTTGAGCTTTCGATCTTTTATACGGTTAGTAGTAGCCGATGTTACCGGAAAGCCATATCCTACGGCTCCGATTACTCCGTCGTTTTGGAATCAGGAGGTTAATGATTTCGCATTTGAAAAGCCAACATCGCAAGACAATATTAAACAAAGAAATCATGCACGCTTCTGGAGAACGGCATATGTAACGGATTCAGGTGATCGAGTATACGTAGGCATTGCAAGCTTGGATTTGCGCATTAAATGGTACATAACGCATGCAATTAGTCCTAATATTGATGAAGAGCGTGCAATATTGTTACATGATCTTATACAAGGCGGAACAAACCTAAGCTACACGAGCGTTCAATTCGTAGAGCCTACCTTAGGCAAGAATTTTACCGGTGATGCCTTCTTTACAGACGGGAAAGCTATTGTAGTGCAAATTAAGTAATAAAATAAGCCTTTATATAGGTACTTTTATTTAATATTATTGACATTTATATAAAAAGAGAGTATAATTCACATGCTCTTTAACAATGTTGTTGTTGATGAATATCAACCTCGAACCCCGGGTAAGAGCATCAATTGGCGAAAACCTAAGAAAGGAAAAAGCGTCATGACAATTTCTTACGACCGAGACACTGCGCAGTTTCTCGCCGTTGTTGCGCAAAACATGCCAGAGATTTCTGGCGACGTGATGCAAGGGTGGATTCAGAATCCCAAAGCATTGCAAAATGCACTTCGGGTTTTGTGTCCTCCTACCCCATCTCCATTCGTTGAGTCTCTGAAAAAATTCGACATTTGGATCACCATCGAAATCGGCGGAATTTCGAAGCAGGAGTTTGTTCCTCTGCTCGAAGGCGAAGGCTTTTTTGTCGGAGACTGGGCCAAGGACATGATGAAGCAGGATGCTTTCACTGTTCTGCCCAATAAGCAGAACTTGAAACTTGCTCGTTGTAAGGTTCGGGATCTTGGTTTTGCCCAGATCCCGACAACAAGGCAGCTGCAGCAACAAGTCAAAGAACTTGGCGGGTTGTTGTGCCCGGCAGAAGTTGGTCCCCATCTGCGTCGCCAACTCAAAGACCAGCCGAATGAAGATGTCTTCTGGCTCGTAATGGAGGAGATGCCCGACTCCAACG
>DATIIA010000029.1:0-3213 GCA_035480115.1 Candidatus Anderseniibacteriota bacterium
TTAAAGGTACGGCTCAGGCTGATTTGAGTAAACGTCCTGACGAAGACAAAGGTATTGAGATAACCGAAAGAACTGAATAGATCTATTGATAATCAAGGAGATTAAATGACCAACGAAGATCCGAACAAGCCGGAAGAAGTAAAGAGTTCGTGGATTCTGAGTGCTAAGCTCTATAATTCACTCAAGTTCACTGTAATGGTGTTTCTTCCAGCTTTGTCGACCCTATATTTCACACTGGGATCTATTTGGGATTTCCCAGCAGTCGAAGCAGTAATCGGCACAACTGCCGCAATCACCACATTCTTGGGTCTCTTGCTGAGGCACGCAAGCACTGTGTATAACACTAGCGATAATAGATTTGATGGTGCCATCAAATACACAGAGTCTACGGACGGCAGCAAGAGGTTCACTCTCGAGGTTCCAGGGGATCCTAACGAGATTAGTAAGAAGGACATCATCACTTTCAAGGTTGCTCATGAGTGATCTGCGTATTCGCAGGTAAAACACCTCATATAATGAGAACCAACCCGAAAGGATACTGATGTTTGGAAGAGAACCAAAGATCGAAGCCGTAAAGTTGCAAGAGATCAAACTCGATATTCTGGATCACATGATTAATGAGACCCCAGGATCCGACAGATTTTCCGCACTACGAAAAGAACTGGAAAAGATCGAAAAGATGCAAAACCCGAAAGGGATGCAGAAGATCGATATTAACACAGCTCTTCTTGTAGGAGGAAACCTGCTTGGAATCCTGGTCATCGTTGCATATGAACAGAAGCACGTGTTTGCCTCGACAGCCCGAAACTTCGTTCTGAAGACGAAAACCTGACATTACTACCAGTCAGTGGTAATTGAACCTACACGGCTTGTACTGAAATACAAAAGTACAAGTCGTGTAGGTTTTCGCATATTTTACAACCCATCTAGATTTTCCCGTTCGTAGAAAGGTACAATACGTGCGTTACAAAGACCCAAAAGGGCAAGATCACTGGTCGCACACTGTTGTACCCATATTTTTGGCTATTTTGGCTATGATTGCATGCATTTATTGCTTTCACAGAATTTTAGAAGGCGATTGGTAAAAAACTAGGCTCTGTGCTTCGTTCTAAGGTGCCTTAAAAGAGAAAAAGGTATATTCACCCCAGAAATGGGGGTAAAACGCTTAGAAACGAAATTAGAGGCCTATCCGGCGAAATGGCCGTTTTTGGGCAAAAAATTCCCCGGGGTAGAGTTCCCACAGACCTTTCTAGTATATTATCGCACAAAAAACAAGCGGTATAATGAGATAATCAACCCCACCCGAAAGGACCCGAATAATGAATCCGATCAAGAAGATCGCCGTCAAGACCAAGAACCACCTCGGACGACACAAGTTCGCGTACGGAATGACCGCAGTCAGCATTTTGCTGATCAAGACAAACGTAAGCGCAATGAAGTCGTACGACAAGTTCCTGGTTTCGAAGGACATCAATCCCCTCGAATTCTGGAACCCGGAAATGTTCAAAGAGTTGAATGCCTGAAAACCTTAGGCCCCTGAAAGTAATACTGACAGGGGCTTTAGGTTTTTCCCTTCGCATATTTAACAACTCATGTAATGAGACCTACGAAAGGAAGCAATGGACGAAATCATTAGCAATCTTGAAGGAAGTTTGGAAGTCATCCAGTTTGGAATGATCCGAGTAAAGAACAGCCTCGTTAGAGAAGAGAACCCCACAAAAAGGGAACTCCAGATCAACGAGTTGCTCAGCTTGATCATCAACATGGAATTGCTTACCAAAGCCATCAGGGAGCTGAAACAAACCCGAGACTACGTCAAGTAAGAATCAAAGGTTAAGCGCAGAACAACGCGTTTAGCTTTTTCCTTCGCACATATTTCAACTCCTATAATGAGACCTAACAAAGGAGTAATTATGAAAGATGAACGAATCGCCGAAATGGCTTGTGATTTGCTGATCGCATTGAAGCGCGAGCGCGACGAACAACAAATCGAGCAAGAGCTGACCAATGCGCAAAAGCAGATCAACAAGCACATGGATGGTATTCTGACAAATTTTCGCAAGAACATCAACGTCAAGTGAATCAGAGCTATTTGCCCACAAGGCATTTAGCTTTTCCCTTTCGCACAAAAATCAACGCATATAATGAGATCATCGACCCGAAAGGAATATTATGCGTAATCGCGCAATCAAAGTTAGCCTTGTCAAGGACGAGAAGAACACACTCGAACCCGCCCCCAACGACGCCTTCGTCACGAAGCTGCACGCAGCAGCCGCCGTAACGAAAAGCCTCGGGAAGGACGCGGCAGTTCTGATGTGCACTTATATCGTGCTCGACACTGTTCGCAAAGTTGCCGTAGCAAAAGCCAGCAAGTAATGATCACCAAGCAAGGAGCCCTACACAAGGGCTCTAAGCTTTTCGCCTCGCACGAAAAACAGCCCTTATAATGAAGACATGTATGACCAGTGAAACGAAGACACACTGAAGCGCTTTTAGCGCCTAACCTAATACCATTTGCATACAGGTCTTCTAAACTTTTCCAACCTGAAAGGAAGTCATGAAAACTTATTTCACTAATCTTGAGTACATCCGCCAAGCCAATCCTGAATTCTACAAGCGTCACATGTTGATTCGATTTGGCGTCATGGTTGGGGTATCAGCTATCGCCGCTGTCATATACGACAAGAAGGTTACGTTCCCAGAGTACTCCAAGATCTTCGAGTGACATGCCCTTAATGCGAATCTTCTTGCTCTATATCCTTATCGGTCTTGTGTGGGCAGGACTGACAATGCGAAAGAGCTCATTCAAAACTAATCTCAGCGACGTGACATTCGTTCTCGTCTTTGCTATATTCTGGCCAGTCGTCCTTCTGATTCTCATTTTCCACGAGGAAGAGTAACCTCGCAAGAAAAACAACGTGTATAATGAGAAGAAGATAAGACACGAATGTGTAGGTGAAACGCCTACCTATCTGGCGTGGAAACAAAACCACAAATTACGAGTTTTCGTTGGACCGTAAGCCCCAGTCTTCTCATTTAACTTTTCCATTTTATCAAGGAGTAATCATGATTCAAACCATGGCAGTCAAGATCACGAAGAAGACCTACCCGATCGCAGTCGCTTGCTTGCCGGCAGGCTTCGCTACATATCCTATGGCGCGAGTGCTCGGGTGCTACCTCATCATCAATAAGGTTCAATCCAAGAAGTTCAAG
>DATIIA010000030.1:0-6463 GCA_035480115.1 Candidatus Anderseniibacteriota bacterium
CTAGAAGTTGTTCCCATGTTGAAAGTGGAATATCGATAACCACCGTCCTTCCTTCGTCAACGACTCCAATGTTGTAATACGCAGGAAATGGTGCAGATCCTGAAACAGCGAACATCGAAATTCCCCTTAATATATTTTTAATTTTCAGTGTGCTACTCTGAAAGAAGCATATCGTAATTTGTTCGTATCAGCAATAAAGAAAAACTAGACAAAAAATTGTAGCATTTTTTAGATGTGGACATTGCTCGATGCCGTTGGAACACGGCGCGAAAAGAGATAAAGGAGATGAGAGTGGTTTGGGTAAAAGAAAACCGCTTTCAAGAAACGAATTTCTGAAAGCGGGCTAAGTAGTTGTTTGTATTAGGCTTTGGGAACTGCGCCAAACCGATAGCGATCAGGCCATCTTTCGACAAGCTTTTCCAGCAGAAGTCCTCGAACATTCCCCATGAGCGCACAAGCACCCTCAAAGGCGGGAACGAGGATATCTCCCTTCTCGTTTATCCAAGGAGACCCAAGACAAACAATTGTCCCGCCAACACATTGAGCAGTGTGATCTTCAGCGGCCCGTGCGAGCATATGTTCAATTTTGCATGGGACAAGTCCCTTCGCTGAGAATTTTTCAATAATAGCCTGCGTAGTAAGCCCAATAAATGGTCGGACATACAACTCGGTTTTAAGAATGCCGATGCCTTGAAAAGGAAAGTTTTGTTCGACGACATCTTCATCCATCGAGGTTTGTGCTGCTGCCTTGATCATATCATTCAGCGGCATCCCATAATCGACGGTAATCGGGGAACGAGGCCACAACTTCCTTTCCAGGTTCACCACGAGATCGGCAATCGGGCCGATTATTGGAAAACCTTCGTCTTCAGCAAGGAGATCCAGCGCAAAGTCTCTGCCACCTCTTTTTTTCACAGCAACAGTAAGCTTTTCCCAAATGGCGGCAAGGTTTTCAGGATCAGTAAGCAGATTCAAATTTTTCATGATGAAAGGTCCTTTGAACTATTGTTCTATGCGTAAGTATGGATGGGCGAGTATGCCAGCCAGGACAGTAAATGCCTCTTATGTTGGTAAATGACAAGCGGAACATCCGGCATATAAAAATACACTTTTGGTTTATACTTGTCAATCTGTGGACATGCTTTAAAAATCGTTAAACCAAAGAAGATGGATATTGAAAGATTATTTATTGATATAAAAGCATTTTCATTAAGAATTGGGTAAAAGAAAAAGCCCGCGCAAGATATGTGATCCTACGGGGCTGTTTGATTCAAAGATTTTCCATGAGCAATCCGTTGCTATTTTTAAAGCTACTCTTTCTCTTTGAGAAGAATGAAGCTCTGAACCGCAATTTGTCTGGAACGATCCATCTCGACTGGATTGTCAGCGTACATACATTCGCTAAAGATCCAACCGTACTTTCCGGCACAGCTTCCTGCTTTTGCACTAATGCATGCAATATATTTCTTATCAGGAATTCCACGATAAGAAACTTCAGCGAAATCTCCGATGGCAACAAACGTAGTGTGAGGAGTCACAATATTGCTAATGTGACTTTGCCACATAAACGCCAGCAAGTCCCAGCTTGTCGCAAAATCAAACCCGTCATTCTCACCAAATGCTCGAACTACTCCAACCCGCGTCTGACTCTCAACTTGCGCCAACCGAATTCGGACTTTCTTCGCCTTCTTTTTCGGCGATCCTTTCAAGATAAAGGTATCTTGGGTAGAGTGATCCCAGAAGAATCCAAGCTTTTTCACTTCCGACACGTAATTTTCAGTTTCAGAAACGCTGATTTCATAAACTTTCGAGCTCACTTCCCAAGCCGATCGCTCGATAGAGAATACACCATCCCTGTTTTCAATTAGTGCCTGTAATGAGCGCAAGACCAAGCGAGGATTAAGAGTACCTTTCTTTACTCGACTGAACAGCTCCCACTGTCTGATTGCAATTTGACCCAATACGTCGTCGGCGACAAGTGCGCTCGTCATGTGACAACTCTTTCTCTGTAAAAGTACATTCTACACATAGACCACCATGCATATGGCAGTCATAACCAGCAAACATGCTGATTCCGTATACATACTACATATTGATAAAAAGTCAATAGGACGTAATGGTTCGATAGCTTGGAAATACATACTCTATGTAAGCTAATGTGGACATCCCTTAAAAATCGTTAAACCAAAAGAGATGGATATTGAGAGGTTCTTTGCGGATATTAAGATGGTTGCGATGAGAATGCGGGATTTGGAGTAAGAAAAAGCCCAATGCAACATATAGTCGCAAGGGGCATGTACGCTTCTGGTGAAATCTCTACCAACCTCTTTTTTCTCGAAAAAGTTCGGTAACAACATCTTGAAGTCTTATTTCGATATACTCATCGTTCTCACCGATCACCATCGTCCATCTCATGTTTTGATCTGTTCGATGAGCAAATGCAAGAGCGAGAGTAGATCGGTACTCAGCATAGGACTTGCCTGGAGTTGTTGTTACTCGTATCGAACGAATAGCGACTACCAGACCAGGATCAAGTTCTGGTAAAAAACCCTGAACCTTTTTAAGGGCTTTCACATACCAATGTCGCTGGTCCTTCAGACTCATGAGTCCTAGAACTTCACGAAACTCTTCAGGATTCACTACAGAAACATTCGCAATAAGAAGATCGGACAAAAGCCCGCTTTCCAAAATATCTTGAATTTGTTCTGCAGGAATGTCCTCTAAGAGCGCCAACAATCTTTGCCGTTGTTCCGGAGTCGCATGGATCATCAAATTACCTCTTTCTATGCGGTAAGTGGTATTTTAGTAAAAAGGCAAAAATGCCTTCATGGGTAGATTTCGGATAAAAAGAACTGACGAAATAATAGCCTATATTACTTAATATGTCAAATAAGCGGACATCGCTAGATGAGGTTGGCACACGTTGCGAATGAAAATTAGAGAGATGGGGTTGATGTTTGGGTAAAATAAAAAAGAGCACCGAGATTACAGTGCTCAATAGAATTTCGCGATGATTTTTTCCATGGACTTACACTTCACAGAATACTTCATACTCAAAAAGACCTTCGACAACTCCAAGGAGAAGCGCATTACAGTGTCCAACGCTCTTCAGAATCTCCTGCATTACCTTCGTACACAACTCTACTTCTCGAACCGTTAATTGCATCACTCGACATCCTCGACTATCCATAATCGGCTGCCGTTGTGCGTGTCGAGCCGGATTATGCCATACCCAGAGAAAAATCTTCTGGACATGGACTTCTGTTTGAGAAAAAATCCCGTGGATTTCTGGATTTTTTGCAAGAACAGAACGTAATGCTGTTTCTACTACTGAAATGTGCATGTTCATGTCGCGCTCCTTTATACCTGTAATAAAATGAACTCTCAAAACTGTGAGTGTCTTGTATCGTATTTATTCCTTATTTGTCAACAGTGGACATCGCTCGATGCGGTTGGAACACTTTGAGAACTAATATTAAAGAAATGGGATTGGTGTTTGGGTAAAAGAAAAACCGCCAGTTACCCAGCGGTCATAGAATTGCCTCTACCCTTAATCCGAATACTCTCTCGTACTTCGCGCGCTCTTCTGCAGGATATCGAGTCTCAAGGCGTCGTACTTGTTCGTCAATGCTTCTGCACTCTTCCAAGAGTCCTCTCAACTCACAATAGGTAAGGAGGTCACGGAAGGTTGGGAATCGCATCAACTCAAGTACCCGCACAATGAGTGTTTCATCCGGATTAGCTTCTTGCGTAAACGTAACAGTGTCACCGACTGCAATATCTCTCCACTTTGGTTTATCCAATCGAAACTCAACTTGCTTTAAGCCTGATCGAATCCGTTCCATTGGGATTGCTTCAAGATGCATGTTCCAGTTCATCGTTCGGTGATTCCTTGTTCTGAAGTTTAATCCAAGCCCTGGCTATTGCGAGTCCTATGACGCACTCATGCGCATACAGCAAATTACATTGCTGGAGGCGTAGCAAAAGCAATTCATCTTCATTATTCTCAGGGTTCATTCTGATAAGCCCATCATCAAGACTTTCAAGTTTTACTATCACACAATGTCTCCATTTGAGTGAAAAGAGCGGAAAATACACTGAATGAATATTGTAGCTTATGTAAAGGTATTTTTCAAGGATGAAACAAATAACAGAAAGGTCATAATCCTAACTCTCCCGCAATTCCCTGTATCCATATCTTTTTCGTAGCCTCCATAAAGGGCAAGAAATTCTCAAAGCAGAGGGTTAAGCACCACTATAACGAGTGCAGTTGGGAGTTTCGTTGAATGAACTTCAGTGTAGTGGGAGTACTTAATTTCTTTGCAAACCCATCTACTCAATGAATTGAGTACAATAAGAACAACGCTTAGCATCAATTGGAATCTCACTTAGACACTCTTTGCATTTTTTTGTTGTCGGGTCTACAGGTGCTTCCTTGTGTGACTTTGCAATGAGAAAATTCATCGGCTTAACCACAAAGAAAAAGATTGCAGCTGCAACTAATACAAAGGAAATGAGAGCGTTAATAAAGTGGCCATACATAAAATGACTGCCATGTACCGTAAATGAAAGTCCTGAAAAATCGGGTACTTTAGCAATTGCACCGATAAGTGGGGTAAGAAGGTCGGTTACTAAGGCAGTAACCACCGTTCCAAAAGCAGCACCGATAACAACACCGACAGCCAAATCAACAACATTACCTCTAAGCAGAAATTGTTTAAAATCCTTTAACATAAAATAATAATTAATTAGTAAAAGCTGTTTGCATCATATTAAAAGCTCTGAATCCTGTATAGTTATCAAAAAACATTAATAAATAAGGATCAAAAGGGGCTCCTGCGGTAGTAGAAGTAAGAACCGCTCTAGTTATCCAAATCAATACCAAAGTTCTTCAAGTCTTCTAACAGCTGCTCAGAATTCTTGAACCAGACAGTCCTCATTCCAAGCTCTTGTGCGGGTAACAAAAGTTCTTCTTTATCATCAATATATAAACATTCTTCAGGAGGGTTTGATGCTTTTTCTAGTACGAGCTTGTATATAGCAGGATCTGGTTTTCTTGTTTTGACGATATGAGAGAAAATGCCGTCCTTGAAGTAATGCAGGAACTGATATTTGTTCTCAAGATAATCAATCCGTTCTTGCACGTTGTCAGAGAGAAAGAGAAGTTCGTAATTTGATGCTCGTAGCTGTGCGATAATATCTACAGTTCCTTGAATGGGTTCGTATCCTAGAAACCAGGTAGTTGCTAATTCGTCATTACTTGCTTCTATGCCCCAATACTCGTTGGCTTGATCCCAGAATTCTTGAGCTGTAACTGCTCCAATTCTGTATTTTGTTCCGAGGTCACCCTTCAAAATATCTTCTATTTTCTCTGGAGAAATACCGTACTTAGAACTGATGCTTTGAATAGCCTGCTTTGTTCCATCTGTAAAATACACGCCTCCAAGATCGAAGATAATTGTCTTAATCATAGTAAAAGAATAACAGGATCATGCGCTAAAACAAACGCCAGAAAGATCAGAAACATCAGGAAGCCTTCCTTCCCGATTCGCGCAGGACAACAGGACATAAGTGGACATCCTTTAAAAATCGTTAAACCGAAAGAGATAGATATTGAAAGAGTGTTTATGGTTGTAAAAGCTTTCTCATTAAGAATTGGATAAAAGAAAAGAACCCTCATTCACCAAAGTGGTGAAGGGGTTCTGGTATGGTGAACTAGTTTCCGTACTGCTTTTTCTTTACTCTGCGGATGACGTTGGGTCGAAGCCTGTCTGAAGAGATGTCTTCCTCCTCTTCATCTGGCAACATCCACGCACCAAGTTCATCGGAACTCTCAAGGTACCCAAAGTCTTCAGGCCGAACGACGAAGAGTACGTTAGTGGTTTTCGAAGACCCCGGCACGCCTTCTAACGAGGCATGAAAGAGAATACCACGTAGCCCCGCCAATGAAGAACGCTCATATTTCGTACTCACTACTCCTTCGCAAGAGTCCATATGGATCTTCTTTTTATGACGGAAAGTAGTGACGACTTCATATGCAGCTGCAATGAGTTCATCGGCAATTTCTTCAGGAAGGTTTGAACTTGTGGAGATGCAATAGAAACATTTCATGGCTGTTCCCTTTCGTGAGAACGATGGAGAAGGTGCACTGTGACTAGCCGAATATCTTTTTAGTATATAACGAAGATATTGTCAAGTGTGGACATTAACTACGAAACTTGGAACCAGTTTTTGAACGAATTGAGGGGTTGGCCAACTCTCATACAGGAACATGCAAAAATGGCTCAAAATGTTCAAAGATGACGAATATGGGCAATATAAACATCTTGTCTTATTTGAGCCAATTCAAACACAACCTGTGTATTAAGTAGTATATGTATCTACTGGGGTGACTTGGCCTACTTCTCTCTTACCTATATGCTGTTCCCGGTTATCATGTACCATACTTAATAATACAAACTAT
>DATIIA010000031.1:0-2153 GCA_035480115.1 Candidatus Anderseniibacteriota bacterium
GAGCTTTCGACCCATCTCATCGCGCAAGGGCTTACAAAGCTAGGGCATGAAGTAACAGTTGTTACCGATGGAGACCATATAGAACATCGGATTATTGACGGAGTTTCAATCCGAGTTGTACCAATGTCCCTGCGCCAAAAACCTTTATTTGAACGCGCGCATAGTATTGCGTCATATCGAATTTTCAAGCGACATATAAAAGACTTCCGATCATTTGACATTGTCCATGCCCATGATTTTCGAAGCGCCTTAATGATATCGCATATGGAATCACCAAAAACAATTGTTACGGCGCGTGATTATGCCCAAATATGCGGCTGTACGAACAATATTCAATATAATGGCAATATAGACCCCGGATGCCACGGATTGCATGAACTATGGCAGTGCCATCGTGTATACGAAGCGTCGTTAGCCAGAAAACCCTTTAGAATTTGGCAATATATGTACAATAAGGGATATAGAAAAAAAGCATTTGTCTCTTTCAAGCATCAAATATTTATATCAAATGCAGAAAAAGAAGTTATTGAAAAATATCAAACTATATCGCATCAGCATACTGCAGTAGTGTATAACCCTATAGCGCAAGATTACCTTTCTACTCCTCTTGCATCAAGTGTGCGGGGGAATATTTTGTATACAGGCAGAGTCGAAATGTATAAAGGCGTACGGATATTACTTGAAGCATGGAAGGAGACAGCCAAAACGCATTCTAAAGCCCATCTTACGATTGTAGGGAATGGGGCCCAGCGTGAGGAGTATGAACGGCTTACGAATATTTGGGGATTAGGGTATCGCACTACCTTTTTATCACATATGCCATACCAGCAGCTCCGCTTACTCATTGATAATGCTAGTATTATTGTGGCGCCACATCTTTGGGTAGAGCCTTTTGGAAGGAATATCCTGGAAGGAATGGCAAGAGGGAAAATAGTGATAGCAAGCAATGTTGGAGGTGCTATTGAATTACTCGAGAACAATAAAACTGGACTATTATTCGAACGAGGCTCAGTTCCAGAATTAGAAGACGCACTAGTACGTGGACTTACGATGGGTCACTACGAAGCAAAAGAAATGGGCCTTGCTGCCCGTGAAATTGTTCGAACAAAATTTACGCAGGAAATAATAGCTAAACAGCACGAGGAGTTTTATACTAGAGTGTTATAAAGTGAATCAACTGCACTAAGTACCATCTCAGGACTGATTGCTAGCATTGATGCATGAGGTTCTTTGCCTAGGCTGTGTATTTTTTCTGTATTATATATTGGTTTTGTATCTGGTGCGCGAACTACCATACTGTTAATACCGCGAGGACCAGTGTGACGCTCATCGGTTGGCCCAAACAATCCTATTGTCGGCGTACCAACTGCAGAAGCAATATGCATTAGTCCCGAATCGTTTGAGATAAATAACGAACATTTCTGAATTGCGGCAGCTGTTGTCATGAGCGGAGCAGTTATGTTGAATGCAACGGTTGCTCCGCATGCATTATTAATTTCTTCGACAAGTTGCTGTTTGCCGTATTGTTCATTGTGACTGCCGAATATACCGAACCTTCTTGTAGAATTTTGTAAAAAAAGCTGTTGAGCAACACTGGCAAACCTATCAATCGGCCATCGCTTCCATTCAAATCCCTTGGCCGATCCTGCATGTATGCCTATATACGTATATTTTTTAGACAATAAAGTATCTGCGCCTTTTTTATTCTGATCAGGAATATATATTTGATAGTGATCTATAGTAGGAAGCGTTTTGCAAATTGGAGATAGTAATGCAATATTTTGCTCTATATCGTGAAGCGAAGACTTTTCCGGTATTGCATTGGTTAAAAAAAAGCTGGAATCAGTATTTTTTCGAAAGGGATATAAATTTCCAATCCGTACTGGAATACCTGCAAAGAAAAGGTATGCCGCGCTTTTCAGAAGTTGGCCAGGCGACAATACGATGCCTATGGAAAATGACTTTTTACGTAATAAAAAAATATTTTTTAGATGCTGAATAGCACCTGATCGTATTGGCATTTCTATTACTTCATCAATATATGGCTGCGCTTGCGCCAGCTCACGAGTGCCGCGAGGGGCAACCCATAGGGTAATTCGCCAATTAGGGTGTTCCTTTTTGAGCGCAGAAATTGCGGGGAGCTGCATTACGAG
>DATIIA010000032.1:0-12977 GCA_035480115.1 Candidatus Anderseniibacteriota bacterium
CGGAGTTGTAAATAATTTTCGAATATCTTCTAGGGATTTCACGGCGATTTCAATATCAGGCGCGTGCTTGAGCAATGCTGCAACACTAATTTCAAAAGCAATAACCGGCAATCGATATTTCATTTTCTTGAGCAGCTCTTGGTTGAATATATATCCTGTTGCAAAAAATTCTCCTCCATAGGAATACTGAACGCATTTCGCAAACGGTTTTTCTACGTGTTTAGTATCGGGGGTAACAAGTGAGAACAGATTACATATTGCATCAATGACTTGCTGCAATACATCCTCTTGGCCAACAGCAATTCCAGAAATGACTCTTCTCTCGATAATACCGGGAACTTCCCCACCATCTCCGAGATGATACACGCGGCCGATTTCAAATAATGCTCGTTCGTTTCCTTTTTTATTCCGATGAATTTCATCGCGACTTGCGATCATTGCGCCGATCAATCCCGGCAACATAGAATAGCGCAGATTTTTTAGTTCGGGCGCCATTGGATTTGTAAGTTCTACATGCGGATGACGCTGTACATCAACAAACGACCCGATTCGTTCATCTTCAAACGAGTATCCATACGTTTCGGTTAATCCAAGTTCAACGAGCGTTTCTCGAATTTTTTGTTGCCAGTATATATCATCTGAAACGACAATAGGTGCTGCATGCTGGGACCATTGTGAAGCAGGAATGCGATCGTACCCGATCATCCGCGTAACTTCGTCCACAATGTCATGCTCACCAAGTATATCTACACGCTCCGCTGGAGGAATAACTGCCCAGGTATTACCGTCTTCTTCTACTGAAAATCGCAGGCGCTCTAGAATATCACGAACATCATCATGAGATATTTCAATACCAGCAACACGGCTCGGACGATCAGGATGAAACGCAATAGGTCGAACAGGTTGCGATTCCTGAATCGTTTTCTCGTGCACAAAAGGCGTAAGTTCAGCGATGCTCTCTAACAGTTTCTTCCATTCTGATTGTTCAGATTGCTCTGTATATGCAAGACGAGTAATTGCTGCAACTTCTTGCGCAACACAGTTATGCGCAGTTATGTCGCGCGCGCGATCGGGCAATACATCGGCATCAAGTATAACGTCGCTGGGAATGTACCTAATGAGCTTGGTTCCAAGCGGCGTATTTTTAGGAAGCAATAAAATTCCTCCATGATTACTTGATAATCCAAGCTCTCGTGGAGAATTTAACATTCCCGGGCTTTCAACTCCGCGAATTTTTGCAACAGAAAGCTCAAATAATTTTCCATGTTCGTCGTATACTTTCGCTCCTGGCGGAGCATACGGCACTACATCCCCTTCCGAAATATTTGGAGCACCGCATACGACTCGAATTTCTGATTGGCCATCTGTTATCGTTGCCAAGCGCAATCTATCTGCATTCGGATGTTGTTCAAGTTTTAGGATTTTGACTATAGTAATGTTCGGGTCAATCGTATACTCACGATCAATAACTGTTTCAAAACTATGGTTCGTCAAAAGCTCTGCGATTTCTTTTCCGGAAAGCGTCAGTTCTGGAACCAGCTCTTTAATCCAATTCGTTGAAAGTTTCATATCAAGAAAATTGTCGTAAAAACCGTATATCTCCGCTCCAGAATAATCGAATATCATTAATGCCGTACTGGATCATCGTAAGCCGATCAATTGCTCCGCCGAATGCATATCCCTGATATTTCTCCGGATCAATATTCATATTTTTAAGCACATTCGGATGCACCATCCCAGCACCCATTACTTCTATCCATCCGGTATATTTGCAAACACGGCACCCTGATTTGCAAAACGGGCAGCTCATATCAACCTCAAATCCTGGCTCCACGAATGGAAAATACGAGGGACGAAGTCGAATAGTAACGCCTGCGTTGAAAAACGTAGAAAAAAATGTTTCAATGACTGATTTAAAATCTGCAATGCTTGTCGTTTCACTTATAGATAATCCTTCAAATTGATAGAAGGTCGATTCGTGTGTTGCATCTACCTTTTCTCTTCGAAATACTCGTCCAGGTGCAATAACAGAAAATGGGGGGTGAAGATCCATGGCAGCAACGGAACGAATTTGCATCGGGGATGTTTGTGTGCGCAATACGAGATGCTCTGCTCCCCCAACACTTGCAGGGTTTACAAAAAATGTATCATCTTCACTTCGCGCAGGATGCTCTGCAGGAATATTCAGTAAATCAAAATTGTATTTCGCCTCTTCTACCTCCGGACCATCAGCAATAATAAATCCGAGTGCTGCGAATATTTCAGATACACGCTGAAGAGTCAGAGTAAGCGGATGCACATGCCCAGCCGTCGCCCCGCCTTCGGCGTGGGCTATGGCTGGCAAGCCCTTATCTTTTTCCAGTATATGCAATTTTTCTTGATATTGTTCTTCTAATAATCGCCGTAAAAAATTTGCCTTGCTCCCTATGATCTTTTTTTCTTCTGCAGACAAATCTTTTACTGTTCTCAATAACGTAGAAATAATTCCGGAACGGCCAATATACGCAACGCGCCATGCTTCAAGCACAGTGGCGTCTTCGCATGCCGCAAGAGTACTAGTTGCCTTCCGTGCGAGATCCGCGATTTGCTGTTCCATTTGCGTCATACGATATAAATACAAGTTCAATAACAACGAATAAGAGAATAATAATAGCAGCCACCCACCATACTAAAATACGCTCTAGCTGTAAGAATAAGAGAATATCAACGAATATGCCAAAAAATACTCCTTGACGCAACGATGGCCGTACCCGATAAGGAGGTAATTGATGCCTCATAATAATCGCCCGGGCACCGTATCCAAGCATTGAAAAGAGTGATGCTATCGACAAAAACATGGTCAAGAAAAAGAGAACCAGTGCTAATCCGCTCACATTAGATGTCGGATCAATCCAACTTACAATAAGAGCTAACACACTCGTTGAAAATAAAAATGTTGCAAGCGTCGCGACGCCAAATAATCGAACTGTCATGGAAATATCATACAGCATTTTTGGCGGGTTTACCCGCCGAAGGCGGGCCTGACGGGAGTCGAACCCGCTGCCTTCTCCGTGACAGGGAGACATGCAAAACCGTTACACTTCAGGCCCAAACTGTTTTTATAGAGTACAGAATATACCGAAAAAGTAAAGAAAAAGCCACGTGCTGCAAAAAGACAACAGTGGCACATACGTAAGAGTCCGCCCCTTTTTAATACTTATCTAACTCGGCTTCATCTCTTTCGACTTTGCCAAATGTGGACACAATAATCACAAAACAGCAGAAAAGAAATGTGACCGAGTTCAGAGGAAACGGTAAATATCTCAAAAGAAGATAAGGTGTCCCAACCACTATAGAAACGACCGAAACAAACGCTATAACACACATCACCATCTGAAACAGGAATATCGCCCACTCAATCAGAAAACAAAAGATTTTGTCCAAGCATCGCTTTGATGTATCGAGAATTGATTGCATGCAACACTCCTCATGGAAAGGGTTATTGGGCTGAATATCAAAAGAACATCTTCTTGAAAAATGAATCTCTATCTCTATAAAGTCAAGTTTTTGTAAAAGAATAAAAAAACAAAACCACTATACAGCTGTCGACAATGAATAGAAATAATCCGAACCAAGAAGTACCGCTCGAGGAGAGAGATTGTTTCCTGATCCGATTCCATTAATTATCAAACAGCCGCATAGCGGCAGTATGTTCTGTTTCACCCTTTTGGGCTCATCAGTTCGAGTACGCACTCGAATACAGAAGAGGATTTTATGGATAATCCTCAACCAATTCTAATTGCTTTAGCGATAGAACCATTTTCCATATGCCCAAAATAATGGCGCCAACCAAACCGCAACAAACCAATTTACTCGATACATTTCTGCGCCGATTTCTTCACCGAGACCGAGGCAACGGATATAAAAAATCGTGAAGCTCGTTAATGGCACGACGGTTAGAAAGTACAACAAGAGCGGCCGTAGCGCTGGCTTGTCTGGCCATAAATTTGCAATCACGCCAGAGAACGCATTGCCGCCCGGAGATATGAATGCGCATATCATTGCCCACACATATCCAAACTTGGATTCAAGCGCGCCTGCAATAGTACTTTCATAATACTTTGCGAGCGGGCCGCTGAAACCGATAACGGGCATTAGCAGCACAAGTAAAATAAGAAACGAAGACGTCACCGCCGTTGTTCCATCAACCCCTGCCTTTAAGAATTTTGTTCCGCCGGTCCAAGCCGACAAGAAATAAATTACAATCAATGCGACCGCAAGCGGTCCGGTCTGCCACCAGAACTTATTATCCAATTTTATTGGAACGGCGCGAAATGCTCCGATCCCAATACAAATCGTGCCAAAAACCATCAATGCAATATTTATTCCACTAGTTTTCATGCTTCTTTTCCGTTTTTCTTTTTGTTCTTTAGCTGGAATCAGTAAACCATTTACTGACTCAAGAAAAGAAGTGAGTGCGAACGAAAACATCCGCACTCACGAACTCACTCATGAAGACCACAGACTTGAAGCGGTCTTCTTCCTCCACTTGTGGAATATTGGGCGCCGAATAAATTCTACGCCCATTTCGTTATAGGCCGTTTTAACTTTGCGGTACCTACAACCCCACCTGGAATCTTGAGCGATTTGATCGATCATGGAGTTCGCCTCGGTTTGAGACGACACCTGTATAAGCTGACACGTCCAACTCCGTGGTGAAAGCGGCACGCGAGCGTACCATTTTTTGGGACAGAAGATTCGCCGATACAAACTAACAATCAACCTTCTCAATTTACTTTCTCCTTCAGTTCCTTCACCTGCGAATGTTCAACCACGCCAGAAACATGCAGATGAGCACTAGGCCGCCAACACCAATCAAAAAATCCCCGACCCCGCCATTGGATTCTTGTTTCATCTTTTTCCTTTTTTATTTTCTTCCACTTGGATTCGCAACACCCTTTGTTATGAATCCGAGAAAAGAGCGGTCATCGTATGAAAACGTTGACCGCAGTTGAAAGTTTTTTGAAAGGAAAACTTTCACAAACCTACGACTCAATCTGTTGCGCGATTGCCTCGCGACAAAGGATTGAGTGGAGATGGGTCCGCAATCGACCAATCTCGTCTTCCCCTGCTGGGATGCGATATACACGCCAGATCTGTTGATTCAGGTAATCGCCTCCATGGGCATTGCTTTCGGCCGCTTCTTTTTGTTTTCGGACATACTCCTTCGCTTCTTCTTTACTTGTTCCACCGCAAAAAATGATCAAAGCCGCTGTGGGAGCCTTTTCAATAAGTTGCTCCAATCTCATACCGCGAAACTGCATCGATACCTGGTAGCTCGTCATATGATTCTTCTTTCTGTTTTCTGTTTTCTTTCGCTAGAGTACACAACAACCATTGTCATGCTCTCTAGAAAAGAGCGGTCATCGTATAAAAACGTTGACCGCAGTTGAAAGTTTTTGAGAAAACTTTCGAAAAAAATTTTTACTGAGGCTTCAGCCCCAGTTCCTCACGGCGAAGTTGCAATACTTCGTCATCGTGCGCCTTGCAGACAGGCACCATCTTTCGGAGCTCGTCCATTGCAGGACTTATGAGCTCCTGTTTCTTCGCAATTAGCAGGAGCTTTAATGGGATCTTCTGCAACAACACCTGATCCTCGTGGAGGACCGGATGCGCAACATAAGCGGCATCAATCAATCTGTCTGCTTGTTTTAATTCTTCAGATGTCATCATTTTCTTGCCTTTGTTTTTTGTTTTTCTTTCGACTTGTCACACGACAAGCCCGATACTGGCGACCAGCAAAAAAGATCACTGACACCGCCAATACCAGGCCTGCCAGCCGTATTGGCTGGCTTACCTGCTTCGCATTCATCGCTTTGTTCTGCCGCATGAGTGGCGGGTCACTGATTTCAAAGCGCTACGATATTGTATTGTAAAAGACCGTTCCGGTTCGGCAGAGAACTGACGGTGTCAGTTCTCTGCCGGCCACTTCCCTCTTTTTGCAATCAAAAAGCGGTCAAGTGACGTATATAATCTTCACTAGAGAGAAATACATCACTTCACCGCTTATTGATAGACTTTATACAGCGTCTAGCTTACTGCTCTCTCCTCAAAGATTATTCTATTTTAAAGGAATGTTCAGGGGTTTCTCGAGTTCCTGTTCGATTCAGTAATCAGCATTATACTCCTATTTTATCAATATGTCAAATTTATTTGAGCAATATAGCTATAATATGGCTATGTTGAGATTTTAATAAGCATATGATTCCTTCCCCCTAATTAGGGGGAAGGTTAGGATGGGGGCTGGTTAGGCGCTGTGGTGCTTGGTCTGCCTTCACCCCCTCCCTCTCCCCAATTGGGGAGAGGGTAATTGCGAGCTACCTTGTGCGAAACGATATAAACCCATATTCTATACAATATCTCAACGGTGACGTAGCTCAGTCGGTTAGAGCGTGGGACTCATAAGCCCGAGGTCGGAGGTTCGATTCCTCCCGTCACCACCAACTTTTTCTACAAAAGACAACCCGCCAAATTGGCGGGCTGTTAAGCCGGTTTCTCTATTCGCCAGGTGGCGAAGAGGCCGGATGCTCCATTGGACTCACTAAAGTTCGTTACTGAAGTTATATGATTGTGTGCATCATACCATCCTCACAACTTCCTCCGTGGCCACACTTCTATCGTTCCTTGTGCAGTAGGCGACCGCAAGGATATCAGAGAATATTTTGTTAGAATTTTTTGACAAATACGACTGACCCCCTCCCCGCCAGCTGGCGGGCTCCCCCTTGGTAAGGGGGAGAAATATACTGGCAAAAAAAATCATTTTCTGGTATGATCCGTGCACAGAGTTTTATCGCGGGATGGAGAAGTAGTATCTCGCCTGGCTCATAACCAGGAGATCGCTGGTGCAATCCCAGCTCCCGCTACATGAAGTTTCCTTCGCGACCAAAACCATTGGTCGTCATTATTCTTGACGGCTGGGGAATCAGCCTTGAAACAAAAGGAAACGCAATCGCAACAGCAGACACTCCGACGATGGATAGCTATGCCCGACACTACCCTACTGCTGCAATTTCAGCATCGGGAGTAGAAGTTGGGTTGCCATGGGGCGAAGTTGGAAACTCTGAAACTGGGCATCGCAATATCGGAGCTGGCAAAGTGATGTACCAAGTGCTTCCAAAAATAGATAAAGCAATTGCAGATGGAACATTTTACGAGAACCCAGTGTTCTTAGATGCGATTGCACACATTGAAAAATTTCATTCCAACCTCCACCTTATGGGGATGGTTTCAGACGGAGGCGTACATTCCCACATTCGCCACCTGATTGCCCTGCTTGATACTTGTGCGCGCCAAGGAATGCATGATCGGGTGTATATCCATATATTTACAGATGGCCGTGACAGCGGAAAGCAACGAGCGCCAATTTTTATTAATCAACTTGAAGATACTATTGGAAAATTTGCAGTGGGCAAAATCGCATCTATTACAGGAAGGTTTTACGCGATGGATCGAAATGAAAATTGGGATCGAACCGAAGCAACCTACAATCTCCTAACCGGCAAGGCTCGCGGAGAAACGTCTCCATCCGCTGCGAGTGCACTAGCACGATCGTATAAGAATGAAGTGCTCGATGAGCACATGCGCCCTACTACTCTTACTCGAGGAGGCGAAGCAGTAGCGCATATAGCAGATAATGATGCTGTACTATTTTTTAATTTTCGTCCGGATCGTGCGCGGCAACTGACACAAGCATTTATTCAACCTGAAAAAGTTGGGTTTCCAATAACTCCATTAAAAAATGTATATTTTGGAACGATGGCGCTCTATGATGATTCGTTCCAGTGCCCTCATGCGTTTACAGAAGATATAGCGCCGATGCCGGTTGCAAAAGTTATTTCAGATGCTGGATTAACTCAATTGCATGTAGCTGAAACGGAAAAATATGCGCATGTTACATACTATTTAAATGTAGGAAACGAAGAACCTTACCCAAAAGAGGATCGAATTTTAATTCCTTCATCGAGCGTATCGGATTTTTCTCAAGAACCGCACATGCAAGCGGAGACTATTACAAATCGAGTCTTGGAAGACATGCAAAAAAATCCGCATGATGTATATTTTATAAATTTTGCGAATGCGGATATGGTTGGGCATACAGGAAATTTTGCGGCAGCCGTTGATGCATGTACGTTTGTAGATTCGTGCATTGCACGCATTCAAGATGCCGTATTTGCACAAGACGGTGTATTACTTATTACAGCAGACCATGGAAATGCGGAAGAAATGGTTAATCCAACCACCCATACCGTAGAAACAGACCACACGACGAATCCTGTAGTTGTTCATGTAGTTGCAAAAAGTTTGCAGCGCACAACTCCAAAAAGCGACAACGAATTAGCAGGAATTCTTACTACACCAATCGGGGTTCTTTCAGATATTGCGCCTACTATTCTTGATATTCTCTTAATTGAGAAGCCACCGGTTATGACTGGCGCTTCTTTATTATCATCATTGCGGTAATTTTGGCGACAATGTTTTATAGTCGTGCGCATCTTCAAAAGCTGCGGCACATTGAAACATGAGATCCTCCCTAAAATGCGGAGCAATAATTTGCAGACCGACGGGTAAAGGATGCTCTGTCATTCCGCAAGGAATTGACATTGCGGGTAAGCCTGCAACACTGATTGGAACTGTATATGCGTCTGCTAAATACATCGAAAGCGGGTCCGATGTTTTACTTCCTAACTTGAACGCAGCCTCTGGAGAAACTGGCCCCATAATAACATCTACTTGTTTGAATGCTTGTTCGTATTCTCTTTTGATTAACGTCCGCACTCTTGAAGCTTGCCCATACCATGCCTCTACATATCCGCTTGAAAGCGCATAGGTTCCCATCAAGATTGCTCGCTTTACTTCAGGACCAAACCCTTCTCCGCGTATTCGCTTATAATGTTCCAGCAAGGATTCCAATCGTTCTCCCCCCCCTTCATACCGCAATCCATCATATCGGGAAAGATTAGAAGATGCTTCTGATTTTGCGATAACATAATACACAGCAATTGCCGCAGGCGTTAAAGGCAATGAAATTTCATGAATCGTTGCGCCAAGATTTTCGAACGAGTGAATAGCTTCTTCGACAATTACTTTCACTTCAGAATCAATACCATCAGCAAAAAATTCTTTCGGCATTCCAATTTTCATGCCAGAAATTGATTCGCCGCATGATTTAAAATAATTTCCAACTGGCATGTGTGATGATGTCGCATCCAATGCATCAACTCCCGCAATAACTTCCATTATCATCGCTGCATCTCGCACATTGCTTGTTATAACTCCAGCCTGGTCTAAGCTGCTGCCATATGCAATAAGGCCATGCCGGCTCACTCTTCCGTATGTCGGTTTTACTCCTACTACGCCCCACATGCTTGCAGGCTGACGAATCGACCCTCCCGTATCGGTTCCGAATGCGGCTACCACTTCCCCGCTTGCAACTGCTGCTGCCGACCCTCCGCTGCTTCCGCCTGCAACGCGAGAGACATCCCATGGATTTTTTGTTTGCGGAGGAAGACCATTGTTTTCCGTACTCGATCCCATTCCAAATTCATCCATTTGAGTCTTACCTACTACAACTGTTCCCGCAGCAAGAAGCTTTTCTACTATTGTCGCATTAAACGGCGATACGAAACCTGCAAGTATGCGCGATGAAGCATTCGTATACCCAAATGTTGTAGCAATATTTTCTTTTATCGCAATCGGCATACCGGCTAATGGTTGTTTCTGCAACTGATCATCTCTTTCTATGGCAGCAACTTGGCGCTCTGCTTCTTTTTCCGTTAGTTCAACAAATGCATTAATATGAGGCTCCCATTTGGAAATACTATCTAAACTTTTTTCCAGATTTTTTCGAGCGTTAGCATTCTTCATACTGTTTCTTCAGTAAATACAGCAGATACTTGGACGTAATTATCTTTTGTCTTTGCATTTTTTAATAATGCTTCTGGAGTTGCCAATACGCCATCATGCTCAATATCTTCTCGCATGACATTCTGTAACCCTGATACATCATCAGCAGGCGGAACATTGGTTGTAGAAATATCACGAATTGTTTCAAAATTTCTTAAAACGCCAGAAATATCAGCAGAGGCGAGAGAAATTTCGGCATCTGAAAGATTAAGCCGCGCTAAATCTGCAATTTTTTTAATTTCTACAGAAGATATTTCGTTACCAGTCATACTAGGCACTATAGCTTGCCTTCTAAAAGAGACGCAAATTCGCTTTCGCTCATGATCTTGAGGCCCAAATCTTTTGCCTTTCTTTCTTTAGAGCCGGCATCCGCTCCGAGCACTACATAATCAACTCCTAAACCAACAGCAGATGCAATCCTTCCCCCTAGCGACAATACTTTTTGCTTTGCTTCTTCTCGAGTCATATGCTCTAATGTTCCGGTAAATAAGAACGTCTTGCCTGCAAGCGGGCCAGAAGATTTTTCTGGCAGCACCTTAATTCCGACATCTCGATATTCTGATAATAAAAATGCTCCATCTTTACTCGTAAAAAAATCCGTAATACCTTGCGCAACTTTTTCTCCCACCCCCTCAATCTTTTCCAATTCTTCTTTTGAAAGTTTTTCAATATGTTCCAATGTATGATATGCCCGAGCAATATCTTGTGCTGTTACAGTACCCACATTCGGAATCCCTAATGCTACTAAGAATTTCGCAAGCGAAATTTGTTTCTTTGATTGTATTTCTTCGACCAACTTTTTTGCAGACTTTTCTGCAAATCGCTCAAGCGGAAGCAAGTCTCCTTCAGTAAGACGCCAAATATCCGGAGCATTCGATATGAGCCCTTCTTGGAGTAATTGCTCGACAATCTTATCTCCCAAGCCATCAATATTGAATCCAGACCTTCCAACTGCATACAAGATCCGTTGCTGCTCTCGTACAAAACATTCGGTATTTGTGCATCGAATAACAATTCCTTCTTCATCTTTTTTAACATTCGATCCGCAAATCGGACATTTACTCGGCATTTGAAACGGCTTGCTTTCTGTAGGGCGAAGATTGGGCAATGCTCGCATAACTTCTGGAATAATATCGCCTGCCTTGCGTATCACAACAGTATCTCCCACTCGAATATCTTTTCTTTTTATTTCCTCTGCATTATGTAGCGTTGCCCTCGACACTGTTGTTCCCGCAACACGCACGGGGCGAAGATGTGCAACGGGGGTTAAGGCTCCGGTGCGCCCTACTTGCACATCAATATGCTCAATAATAGTTGTTGCCTCTTCTGCCGGGAATTTATATGCAATAGCTCCTCGCGGAGCTTTTCCAACTACCCCAAGCCGATTATAGCGAGCCAAATCATTTATTTTTACAACTAACCCATCTACTTGGAATGGATGCTGCAAGCGTTTTTTTTCTGCTTTTGCAATATATTCAAATACTTCTTGTAACGTAGAGCAATGCTGTGCATTGGGTGGAACAGGAAAACCTATTTTTTGCAGCATCTCATATTCTTGAACTCGAGTTTGGATAGGTATACCTGAGGTAATTTCCCATGCAAAAAACCGGAGCGGACGCAACCGAGCTATTGCAGGGTCAAGCTGGCGAATAGACCCGGCAACGATATTTCTTGGATTTGCAAATAATTCTAATCCTTCTTGCTCGCGTTTTTTATTCATCGCAGTAAAATCTTTTTTTAACATATACGCTTCACCGCGAATTTCAACGACGCCCGGAAAGTCACCTTGCAGTCGAAGCGGGATCGCTTCAATTGTTTTTGCATTCACCGTTACATCTTCTCCAGTTATTCCATCGCCTCGCGTTGCTACGCGCTCCAATACACCATCGGTATATACAAGAGAAAGCGCGACTCCGTCTATTTTTAATTCTATAAAATAGTCAGAATCTTCTGGGACAATTTTATTTATTCGCAGCTCCCAATCTGTAATTGCCTCTAGAGAAAATACATCGTTAAGCGATAGCATTCGTTTGCTGTGCTGCACTTTTTTAAATGTATCTAAGGCGATTCCTCCTACGCGTTGCGTAGGAGAGTCTGGTGTAATAAGATTTGGAAATTGCTGTTCTAATTCCACTAATTCGTTCTTCAAACTATCAAGTGCCGCATCTGAAATTTCTTGGGTATCAAGTACATGATACAAGTATCGATGATGCTCGATTTCTTTACGAAGAAGTTCTATTCGATGTTTTGCTTGCGATTCTGTCATGGAAGAGTACACCCTGGCACTCCCTCCCCAAGCGCAATTCTTCGAACAATATCTCTATAAGTACCTGATGCAGACATGCACGGAGTACCATTCACAAGATTTCCAGTGCCCTTGTATTGCGCTTTTTCACCATTATAATCCAATGAATCATCTGCTGTAGTAGAACCTCCGGATTTTGCAAGAGAATACAACATCTGCTCAATACCAGAATTTGCTGCAGCGAATGCACGTTCCGACGACAAATAATCATTGGCAGATCGAATATGCCGATCAAGCACTCCTGATAATATAATAGCCGCAGATGTCATCATCAAGAACATCAATAAGACAATATATATGACTGCGGATCCGTTTTGATTAGAACTATTGTTGTACATAAGGATTCATTTGGCGAGAAACAATTGTATTTTCTAATTGTATCGGAAGAACATCGCTTGACGCAGATTGTGCAGTCATATTTATCGTAATAACTCCTTGATTAGCTAATTTATTATTCACAACCTGCGCTGGAACAATATTAAAATGAATAGCGCTAATGTTTGTTTGACTCCCCGTTAACGGTGAAAATTTATTAGGGGTGAATGCACCGGGATCACAAGTCGCAACACTTCCTATATCGGCGCGTTGAAAAACCCCGCCATTTACTCTGAATGCAACACAATTCCCGTCTTGATTTACGAAACTTACTTCATTATTACCAGTGCTGCCCGTAACATCGTACGTAGATCCATACGACGTACGCGCTTCTTTAATGAATGCCTCCATGCTA
>DATIIA010000033.1:0-3482 GCA_035480115.1 Candidatus Anderseniibacteriota bacterium
CAAAAGAGGGAAGTAAAATTTCCCTCAACCCGTTTGAATTTATTCTTGGAAAAAAGATTGTCGGATCATGGGGCGGCGGCACCAATCCTGATAAAGACATTCCCTATTACGCAAAGCAGTATCTCAAAGGCATATTCCCGATAAAAAAACTCATCACCCATCGTTTTAAGCTAGATCATATTAACGATGCAATGAACGCTTTGCGGAGCGGCAAAGCCGCGAGAGTGATTATTGAGACTGATCAATAAAGGACCTATATTAAGCCAATTAGTAAAAACTGAATACAACTAACTTGACATTTATAAAAATACAATTATTATATTTTCACTCTGTTGCACTAGTTACTTTCACCCTAGCGGCCTTGGCAGCCTGTAAAAAGTCTAAAAGGAGATTGTTATGTTACAGCTCAAAGTCTTTTCACTTGCTACTATTGGAACAGAAACGTTTGATGGATCATTCGAAGCGTTTGAAGCATATGTAAACCAATGGCTACGTGAGCATCCGAATATTGAATTGATTACAACTACCCATTGCCTGGATTCCGACGATGCACCGGTGATCAATCTTTGGTACCGGGAAATTAAATAAGAATAATCTCTTTCTGTCGAATATTTATCCTTTTCTTGCCCTTGCAATACTGTTGCATGGGCTTTTTAATTTACAAACAAATTTACACTTTCCCTGTATACTTCAACCCCCACGGTTTTATTTTGAGGTCTTTGCAGAGGATTCTTTTTATAAACGATATGAGCCAAATAGGAGAGCTTTCAATTATAGTTTTTTGCCAGCTTGATAGCTGAAATTCACCAGTGCGGCCGCCTTCACCATGATGCGAATATTCCCCTTGCTGGGGAATTACATCTTCTGTTGAAGATTCTTGTTTCTGCGCGGAAACAAATATCACGTTCATTCTATTGGTAATAATATTTGTGTATGGCCGCTTGAAATTCCACTTCCACGTAGTCCAATTTCTGTTTCCATCTAATAATGGTTGTTCGATAAGTTTGCAAGATATGTTGGCAAAATTGTTGACCCCATAATAATCCGTAAATAACGTTGGGCTAAATTGGTAGAACCCGTGCTCGAGATAATTATTTGCTGGTGTGAGGTGAATAATTTTGCCATCTGGTGCGGTAAGACGGTTCATGTTTATTAGTGCTTCACTAACATTGAATACATGTTCGAGGCTGCCAGAATCAATAACGGTGCCGAACACATGTTCTAAGTAAGAAGGAATTTTATGGTTTAAATCCCATGCGTATTCAGCATCTTCATACCTGGATATATCCAGTGCAAACGATGGGTGGCCAGTAAGAAGCATGAAAAATACGCGGTCACTAGTGTATTTTTTAAGAGGAGTATTTTTCCAGGCGGGTATATTGGTGGCTATATTGCAGCCTTTTGGGAGTATATGAGGCTTTAGACCCTCTTCGTGGAGCATTTTTTGGATATCGGAGACCGTTGCGTACACGCATTGCCGGCCAATAGTAAGAATTGGTCCCTTAAGGGGCTTTTTCTGATGTTCTCGAGCTATTAAACGCAATGCCGGCAGTGCTAACCCCATACTTTCAATGTATAGGCATTCTATGCTCTAATACAAGCTATGAAACAAAGCCTATCCGTCTGGATGCCCAACTATAACCACGCCAAATATGTAGGTCGAGCCATTGATGCGATAGCATCGCAATCCCGATTACCAGACGAATTTGTGATTATAGACGATGCATCTACGGACAATAGTAAAGAGGTATTGCAACAATATGCAGCAAAGTATCCATGGATTCGCATTGAATATAGTACGAAGAATGAAGGGGTGCTGGCTATTATGCAGAAAGCCGCAACAGCATGTACAAGTGATTACTTATTTCTAACTGCTGCTGATGATTTTATATTGCAGGGATTTTTTGAGACTGCAATGCATGCTATGGAAAAATATCCAGATGCAGGAATACTGTTCGGACAAATGAAAGCACAAAACGAAGAGGGGATGGATTTATATATCGGAAAAGCGTCGGAGTATAAAGATTCCCAATATATTTCACCCGAAGAATATCTTAATTACATGAAGCATGAAGCCCCGAATCATTCATTATCCGCAGGTACTATATACAAAACAGTTGCTTTAGGAGAAATGGGGGGATTCCAAATGGATTTGGGCCCGTGGACGGATACGTTTTCAATTCAAGCAATTGCGCTCCGATACGGCGCATATTATATGGCACAGCCTGTTTCTGTATGGGTTATTCATGCGCACAGCATCTCCCAAGGAGTTCGCAGGAGCCCGTTCTTTATGTTTGGTATTATTAGGAACGCAATTAAAACTATGAAATCTCCAGGCTTTCATCAATATTTTCCGGATAGCTACATAGCATCTTGGGCGTTTAAATACAGAATTACTATTTTGCTGCAATATGTTGCAGGGCTATTTTCCGTTTCTTCTTTACCCACAAACCCTAGATGGCAACAATGGCATCAAAAATTTCTTCGCGTAATTTCGTGATATGGCAGAACTTATTATTAAACCAAGAAAAGGATTAGCAGCCTTGAATTTTCAAGAACTCTACACGTACCGTGATTTGCTATATTTTTTGGCGTGGAGAAACGTAAAAGTTCGGTACAAACAAACTGCTATAGGAGCTGCCTGGGCAATTGTGCAACCAGTCATGAATATGATTGTGTTTTCAGTCTTTTTTGGAGCACTGGCAAAAGTTCCTTCTGATGGATTACCATATCCGATTTTCGTATACGCAGGTTTACTCCCATGGACTTTTTTTTCAAACGTTATTCGAATGGCAGGTAATAGCGTGGTGGAGGATGAAAAATTGATTACAAAGGTATATTTTCCACGATTAATTATCCCAGCAAGCGTTGCGGGTGTTGAGCTGCTGGATTTCTGCATCGCATTTCTGATCTATATTCTCATGATGCTGTATTACCACATTCCTATTACTAGCCAAATATTGGCAATACCGATTTTACTAGTCATTATGATTATAGCTGCGCTCGGAGTTGGGTTGATATTATCTGCGCTCACCGTTACGTATCGCGACTTTCGTTACGTATTGCCTTTTGCAATTCAGCTTGCAATGTATGTAAGCCCAGTAATTTATCCGGTGAGTATTGTTCCTCAACAATGGCGATTCTTGTTAGCGCTGAATCCGATGTCAGGAATTATAGACGCATTTCGGTCTGCATTATTAGGAAAACCATTTGATTTTTTGACATTAGGAATCTCTACGCTTGTTGCCTTGATTGTATTTACTGCAGGCGTTGTATATTTCCAAAAATTAGAGAGAGCCTTTGCAGATATTATATGAGTACGCAACTTCCAATTATAGAAGTACAGCATCTTACCAAAAAATATTCTTTAGGTAAGAAAAAAGAAATGTATCGCACATTTAGCGATACTGTTATACAGAAACTTTCTCATCCCTTCAAAAAAAATTCGAATAAACAAGATTTTTTTGCTTTGAACGATATCA
>DATIIA010000034.1:0-6855 GCA_035480115.1 Candidatus Anderseniibacteriota bacterium
ATCGACTCCACCGCTACAGATATTGCCCCGTTCACCCGTAAACAAATGAATGTCCCACCTTTTCACACCATCTTCGCCAATAGCGTCAGGTTCACCCCGAACAAGTTTAAATGGATCCATTTCGGTATCACCCTTGCGACGCATGGTTACAATGCCCCATATGTCACAGATGAAATCTCGTGGAACGCCCGGTTGGACCAGGAATTTAAACGAGACTTTCCCATTGTCTTGCAACTGGGGCGTGGTAACGATACAAAATACAGTCGCCATAGTGAAGTCTCCTTTTGAGAAATTCGAAACGAAAAGAGCAGCCCAAAGTCAGAACTATGTATTATGCATTTTAATTATTTTTTGTCAAGGTGGACATCCTTTAAAAATCGTTAAACCACCCATACAGGATATTCAAGCATTTTTTGCTGAGATAAAGAAGTTTTCACTTCGAATTAGAGATTTGACATTGATATAAGGTGGAAAACTTGACAGTATGAATTAAGTAGTATATTTTGAGTAGTTCCGACTAACCGAACATCCTGTTTCTTGAAGGAGACAAATCGTGGATATCCCTGCACCTTTTCAATCCGTATTCGCAAAGTGGCAAGCTCATGAAATTACAGTCCTGGAGTCTAATTGGACAAGTACAAGCAAGCGCCATATCGGCGCCAAGGTAAAAATGCCAGATGGCCAATTTGGTTTCGCCAAGCTTGCGCTCAACAATGCACGAGACTGGGATGAACCTGACATGCTATTAGGCATGCAGCGGGAAGTCTGGTGGTCAAAAGTAATTCACGGATTGCGCCAGCATCGACCATCTTTTCCGTTCACATCACCTACAGTTCTTCAGACAAACGTTGAATGCGCGAACAGCAACTCCGAAGTGTCTTGGATTATCTTTGAGCACATCAATGGCAAGCCTATAGTTGATTGGGACGTTACCACTAATCTCGATCAGACCAATGAGGAACTGGTTCAAAAGTTTTTCCGCTTTGTAAGCAAGGCAGTGGATTGTTTATTTGCACTCAATTCCATTACGCATAACGTCGTGAGAGAAGTTGGCATGGACGATGTACCCTCCTTACCGCACGGATCACGACGCTGGCTGAAAAAAAGATTCATGGATTTAGACACAGCAGTTCTCGGAAACGGCGCGTTTGAAATCGGCAACATCTGGGAAACCGATGATGGCCAAGTTGTCATCATGGACAATGAATTTGCTGGTTGGTATCCGCGCTACGATAGCCTGTCATATCTTTACCACCGACTGTATTGCAATTGCAGGCGGCCAGATATGGCATGTTACTTGTGCGGCGAATATGTAAGCAGAAATGATGAAGTCCGAGGATGCCAGGATGATTTTTACTTGAGAGATTTATCACGCATTCTTCAACCTCGCCTTCTGAGTGGTTGGTACAACGATACCGTGCGTCGTAGACTCCCACCTTGGCACAAGAACCATCGATTGCGATACTGGCTGTACTGGCATTTGCGACGCAACCACTTACAGGTACTTTTTAATAAGAACTTCCGGTAAAAGTTCTTTTTCCCACAGGATTTATAAGAATCCTGTGGGAATTTTTTATTTAAAAACTAGTAGGCATCACTCGATGCGGTTGGAACACTTTGCGAACAGAAGTTGTGGAAATGGGGTTGGTAGATAGATAATAATTTTTCTTTCACTCTATACAAATACCGTACAATCAACTACCCTTCATCAGTTGCCCTTTTCACTTCGAAATCGAAAGGATTGTTCACATGACTCTTAATCACGTGCTAGAAATTCTGAAAGGTGTTGCCCTCCCAACAATAGGATTATTAATTCCTGTTGCAATTGCACTCATTGCATGGTTTCGCAAAGACATGTCCAACTGGGTTCATGTCGCCGTGTATCACGTTGTATCAGATCAGGAAGGTATCAAGTCAATTAAAATCAGGACCATCGGCAATGTGCTCGTTACGGATCTGATGATGAAAAATTTGTATGCAACATGGCTGGTATATCGAGCAGTGAAGAAAGCGACAGTAGATAAGCCTATCCTTCACTTTCCTCCTGAAACCGCATTTCGAATCAAAAACCTCTGCCGAGGATTCGTTTCTGGTTTATTTCAAGAAGGTGCACTCGCTCAAGCAATGTGTCTTCCAGTTTCATCGCAATGGTTTGTTGTTACCCTTATTCGGGACGAAACACAGCGAGGAGATAGGCGAGTCGGTCTTGCGATTATTCCAAGAAATGTCATTGATAATATGAATTCTTTTTCCTTGAAAGAGAATGAATCTTGGAAATTAGAGTCCAGTCATCACGAGCGCAAAATTGAATTGCTACGAATCTTGCAGAATGCATATGTTACTGCGCATTCAGAATCCTCAACGTTTCTTGAGGTCGAGCTGTGCGTCATCCCGTGACGTCTTATCAACTCCCTCTTCTCTTTAGAGAGTTGAGGGGGTTTTTCTTTTACAATCGTGGCTTTTCTGCCGATTTTTGCAGGACAGCAGGACATAAGTGGACATGCTTTAAAAATCGTTAAACCGAAAGAGATAGATATTAAGAAGTTCTTTGCGGAAATTAAGATGGTTTCGATGAGAATACAGGATTTGGTGTTAACCACCTAAACCTGAGCCGTTCGCTGTGATAGAATTGGATATATGGCCCATGTGAAAGATTTCGATAATTGGAACATTCAGAAGAAGCAGATCAACAATACAGAACCCCGAGTCTTTTTCCATGTTCGGGAGGTGTGGTGGTGTAAGCTCGGAATCAACGTGGGATTTGAGCAAGACGGGAAAAATCAGGAATATTCGAGACCAGTAGTTATTCTTAAAACATATAGCACAAATGCTGCCCTTATTGTCCCTCTTACATCGAAAGACAAGAAAGGCACTTACTATTTCAATATTGGAAAAGTAGGAAAACGAGACGCTAAAGCAGTACTATCTCAAATACGCTTTATAGATAAAAGAAGATTAATTAAAAAACTTGATGTAGTAAATAAAGAGGTTTTTGAGAAGCTTCAATCAGCACTTATTCAGATAAACTTCACATAAAATAATTTGCCTCCACTTTTGAGGGTGGAGGCGAGGCCGAAGCCATTTGTACTATCTAGTATAATCGAATGTTTGACGTTGTCAAGTTGAAGTCACGAAGTGCGGTTGGAACACTTTAGGTAAAAGAAAACCCAAGGGTTGGAGAATGTGTGCAAATAATCTTAGGATCACCTTCAAGTGCATGTATAACTTCTTGTGTGCGCTCCAGCATCCAAGAAGCTTCTGCAGGTTCATCCTTCTGCTGAAATGCTTTGCGAGCATCTTCTTCTTGAAGAAAGAGTCCAGAAACTGCCGATGTTCCCCCAAGCCAGTACTGCATATTAACGTCTTCCGGAAGTGGCGGATTTTCACGTGCCGGACACATGGGATTTCGATCATCAATGTAGAAAAAGACCCCTTCTCGAGAAGTGATACCTAAGAAATCTGCTTGAGGAAGTTCAGTCCCAATGGGAACCTTACTTTGAGCAGGGCAATCGATTTTCATCACATGAATTCCATCGTCGGCACGATACACTCGATACAACGACGTCGTTGTTACAAACCAAAACTGTTGCAAGAGCGATTCGTTCATTAAAACAACCTCCTATACCTATGGGTCGCGTTGCGAAAGTGAAAGGAACAGCTTTTTAATATAGTCTTTTTTGAATAAAATAAAAAGCCTCATTTTCTGGACATCGCTTAAAAATCGTTAAACCAGAAGAGCAGGATATTGAGAAATTCTTTGCAGATATTAAGATGTTTGCGATGAGAATAAAAGAAAAACACTCGCCTTGAACATGAGTTCCTAGCGAGTGCGATTACTGACGAAGAAAATTACGTCAGTTTTGGATGTTCAACTACTCTTTGCCCACTCAAAATGATGAGCTTGTTTTTCTGAATCAAAACGAACATTTCGTATTCCATTAGAGGCTTGAGTAAAGAACTTAGTGGCGACTTGATATGGAATATAGATTTGATCAAATTTTTTAGGCTTTTCTAGAGAGCTTATGTGGAGAGTCATATCTTCCTCCATCCAAACAAACCCCGGGACCGCTTCCCATTCTTTTATATCGCTCCAAACACTAGCGGGCTCCATTCCAAATTTCCGTTTAGAAATATCCAGAACATCTGCGAATTTAACCCATTGATTTCCAGTAAGATCGCCATAAATAGCTGGCTGCAACAAAAGCATGTTTTATTCCTTTCGGCAATGATGTTTACTATTGAAATGTGCGTACCAGAACGGTGTGGACGAAATATATTTATTTATATTCACTCTGTCAAGTGGTGGCCATCGCTCGATGCGGTTGGAACACCTTAGTATTGGAAATTAAAGAGATGGGGTTGGTTTTTGAGTAAAAGAAAAAGCCCCTGCCTCAAACTTTCGTTCGTTACAGGAGCATTGTTTGAATAATTAGAAAAAGACAATGATCATCAATCTCCCTTCCATACTACAGTAACCTCTTCTGGAAGTACTTTTCTGGGTTTATTGATTCGAACAAGAGATGTCATCTTTATTCTTCCCAGCCCCTTTATCCTTCCTTTTCGCCTATTAACAAACGTCGTAGCCTTTCTCATTGCATCGTCATTCGTATCAGCGTCGATCACTTGAGAGCATTCTCGATTAACGCTTTTCTGTTTCTTGTAGTTGTACGAGGAAATGGTGAAATGCACACGATAGAGCATATGATCCCTTCCATATGGTGAGATAATGAACAACTGTAAACGGCAAAGGTATGGTAATCACAAGAACATTGGTGCGTCAACTTGTGGACATCGCTCGATGCGGTTGGAACACGGTGAGAGCGGAGATAAGAGAAATGGGATTGGTCAGTACATCATGACCATTGACACTATGCAAGATTTCAACTACATTCATTTGGTTGATATTTTGACCTTTCCAAACTGGAGAACACAATGAAGCAAAAAGGTGACCTGAAAGCTTGTTTACTCAAAACGATTCATCACACTGACATGTCGAATATTGCTGCAATGATCGAATTAGGGAGCAGTTCCGAGGATTGGCAGTACCGAGCAGATTTGATACGAACAAACATCGAAGCAGCTCAGAAACAAGCGGAAGTATTGATGACTACTGTGCAAGCTACATCAGCAGAACATCTTCAAGAACTACTAGAAGGGATTCTACAGAGACTTCGAGCTTCCCTGTCCTATTTCAATGAAATCTGGAAAGATATTTCAAGGATAGTGATCATCTTGTATGTTCGTACAGAAGTTTCCGTTGCGTCGTTACAGCTTGATCTGTTTACCTCATGGGTGGATCCTGAAAAAGATCAAGACATCCACGCCGTACTCACTGCAGAGGTTGTCGAGTTCGGGCATGACGAATGAAGAAAGTCCCTCCAAATCCCCTGCATTTCAAATCGTCACATTTCTTAATGTGGCGATTTTTATTTACTTAAACAGTGGACATCCTTTAAAAATCGTTAAACCAAAACAAGCAGATATTGAGAGGTTGTTTGAGGATATTAAGATGGTTGGGATGAGGATTGAGGGTATATAAAAACCCACTCGAGAACCTCCTATTGTACTACAACCGTCCCCTTCATCGATGGATGAATGGCACAATGATATAGGAATGTTCCTGCTTTAGTGAATGTATACTTGAAGCTTTGTCCAGTTGGAAGATTACCGCTATTAAATACACCAGTGTCGGACGTAACAGTATGCGTAACCGAATCATTGTTAACAAAAGTTACTATGGTACCAACCGGCACAGTGAGCTGCGAAGGTTCAAACGCAAACATGCTAATGGTGACTGTTTTAGTACTCGAAATAGTCGTTGGTTGTGAAGAAACTACTGGCATAGACGATGCTTGAGGAGAAACAGTCATTTGGGTAGCCATTACTGAAGTTGCAGGTAGAGGAGTAGCCACAGATTGAGCAGGTTGTTGCGATGGTAGGACATACCCTGAATTACTATGCTTTGCAAAGACGAAGTAATATACCAAACCATATACAACAGCAGCAATAACTACATAAATTACTACCCACTGCCACATGGGCATTTTGCCGTATCCAGAGTTGTTTGTAGAAGCCATTACTAGTAGTGTACTGCTGCTCTGATAAATAACGCAATAGCACTACGGTAAGTACAATCTATTCTTTCAAAGAATTCTTAAATGCTTCTAGCCCTTGTATTTGCTCTCGGGTTAGATGGATAGCAGGTCGTTTAGATTTCAAATGCTCTATTGCTTCCGTAACTTCCATTCCCATCTTGATAAGATAGGCAATATATAATGTTGGCGCTCTCCCATGACCATTCTTGCAATGAATATATACTTTAACTTTTCTTTTGATTAAAAATTCCAAGGTCTGTACGCCGAGATTTAGTTTATCTATTGTAGGCGCCTCATAATTCTTCGTTGGTAGCCATAAAAAGTAATCCACTCCTAAAGGAGCATCGACTCGTAGTTCTTCAAGACTAATATCCGCTCGCACATTTTTTGCAAGCAATTCCTTCTCAAATCCCAACTGACAACACATGTTTGTACCTATAAAAACATCATCATTGATTTGATCATAATCAAACCCTTTACGCCCGAGAGCATGGTTGTATACATCAATAATTTTATTTTTCATTAGGATCACTATACCACAGGAGATAAAATATTATTGAATGCTACAAGAAGCAAACAGCATAAATATTTCCTTCCCAATTCCCGCAGTACAAGAGAAAATTAGCGGACATCACTAGATGCCGTTGGAACACTTTACGAACAGAGGTAGTGGGGATGGAGTTGATTTTTGGGTAAGAAAAAGAACCCTTAACGCTCTGAACAATCAGAGAGGTTCGTACGGGAGCAAGGCTCCGGAAGA
>DATIIA010000035.1:0-4373 GCA_035480115.1 Candidatus Anderseniibacteriota bacterium
GGTTCTACATAATCTGCTTGGTTAAGTGCAGCTAATACGTTATAAAAGAGCTGTTCTTGTGCCCGATCGGTATAAAATACTGCGTGCGGGTCAGCATGAGCAGGTGATGCTTGGAGTAAAAAAATAACTGCGAATACGAGCGAAAAAATCGCTGGAAATGCAAAACGAAAAAAGGAATAAAAACGCACAGGCATACGACCATTATGTGCCATGATTATAGCACGATTATTGCAGATTGTATTTCTTTTCTAACACAGAAATTTGAGTAGAAATATCAGCATATACAGCATCGAGATCTGATACATTTTTTAATCCAATTAATCCACTAATTGGATCTTGCTTAAACGATTGCATCGCCTGGATATTAATCACGAGCGCATGCGTTGCTTGTAAAAGTTTAGTTTGCAGCGGCTCCGCTTCTTTGGGAGTCAGAATTGCCTTAAAAATATCAAAATTTGCATTGATAGATGCAAGGATTGGAGTAAGTGCTTTTGGATCTGTCCCGCTTTGTTCATTTTGGAATGCAGTTGCGATAGAATCTCCTGTTACGTTTTGGATTTTTTTATTTTGAGTAGGTGAAATTTGATCCAAATAGGATTTAATTGCTGATTTTCCTGATGCGGTTGTAGTTTTGAGCAATCCTGCAGGCAGTGGCTGTAGTAAATCCCCTTTATTTGCTGCGACATATTGGGTTAATGCTGTTTGATCCAATACCTGTGTCTGCGTTGCGTCTTTGGGCAGTGTTTCAACATATTTTTTTGTTTGAGGGCCAATATTTTTAGATGTTTTTGTTGCATATTCAGCCATTTGTTTTAGTACTTCTGGTGAAAACGATTGGATTGGTACTGGACTTGAGGAGGTTGCTGTATTGGCAATGGGTGTTGCTGCTGGCTGTTCAATCGGAGTATGAGAAAAACCAAGAACAGCTAACTTCCATGTTCCAAAACCGATCCCGGTAATGATCAAGATTCCTATTGCCATGCGTACTCCAAGTGCATTTATAGACGTCATAGCGTAATTATTGAACAGGAGCTAAAAGCTGATCACGTTGCTGGACTAGTTGCGGATAATATTGACGATCAATTGCATCTAGCTGCCGTATTGCAACCATGGCCTTTACTTGATCATCTGGAAAGTCTGCAATTTGCCTAAACGTAGCAGAGAGCAACTCAGTATATGCGAGTAACATCTTGTCATACGATTGTGCGGAATTTGGAACAGAAAGCAATTTCACTCTCGATTGGAACGCATCAACAGCTTCAGCAAGCGTAGTAAATCCGTACGTGTTTCGATATTTAAAAAAGTCGTTTAATGCTATCGTGAGGCGCGCTTTATCCGAAATGGAGCTAAGATCCCCTGCTATGTTCATGTATTGCGATACATCCGCTGCTGAATCAGGGCCTTTTTTAATTGCTGCATCATTAACCTGCGGGAGATCAGTAATAATTGGTTGATTTGCAATAAATTGGCTGAATGTTACTGGTGATTTATTAGAATCCTTCACAGCGCTTACGTACGCCTGGGTAAGATTAAGAGTTCCGCCAATTGACTCAGGTTCTTTTGTAAAAAATGGATCTGCTGTTTGGGGTGATAGAGTGGATGATGGGCTTGTGATTGCTTGATTCCCTGGAGTGCAATGTACGAGCTTGTCATTTGGAGCGGGGATAACAGGATTATGGCACGCAGCAACTTCGGCCCCATCTTTATACCCATCTCCATCTGTGTCAGGATTATTGGGATTCGTGCCCCATAACGACTCCTGGGCATTTGTAAGCCCATCTTGATCGGGGTCTGCAAGCGGATCAACTGTGGGCGCATTGCTGCTATTTATCGCTAGTTGTGTATTGCTCGTTGATGAATATTGCTGGCTTTGTTGCTGGTTTAAGCTCGAAAAAATAAATACAGCAATTGCGGCAATAATACTTATTACTATGATGATAATGACTCCGATAACGACCTTTCGGGACATGCACTACAGTATAGCACACAGGCGGATCCACGTATCGACGGAAATTGTTTCCGGACGCGCTTGTTTAGAGAGATTGATGGATGCAGTAATAGCATCTATTTCCTCATCGGTCTTATGATATGCACGCTTCATGGTGGTCCCGATTTGTTTTCGCTTTGCCTGGAAAAAAGGTTTTGCTTTTGCAATAATTTCCTCTCTCTTTTCAACTGGTAAGCGTGAGTCATTTGGTTGCAGTAATACGAGCGCAGATTGCACGGCTGGTTGTGGAATAAAACATGATTGCGGTACTCGCAATAGAAGCGTCGCGCTTCCCCACAGCCCTACTGATAAACCAAGCAAGCTCATGTTCTGTTCTGTTGCAACCATTCGATCCACGACCTCTTTTTGCATCAAAAATACTGCAACTGAAGGACTTGTTTGTAACTTTGTTAAGCGACGAATAATATATCCTGATAAATTATATGGAATGTTGCCAACGAGGCTGTATGCCTCGTTGCCCGCCCAATTGGCGGGCTGCGTATTGAACCACGCCACATCTTTTAAATCCCCATGAATAAGCTCAAGGTTCCCGCGAAGATTTTTTGGAAGCACGGATGGAATTACTCTTATAAAATCATCATCTTTTTCAATGGCACGGACATGATATCCGGACGTAATTAATCCTTGGGTAAGTGTTCCTAATCCAGGCCCAAGTTCGGTAATTTTTTTAGGCCCATCTTGCAGCGCCATTAGTACGGCGTCGATCACCTCTTCGCAAATTAAAAAATTTTGCCCAAGTGATTTGTCCGCTCGAAGCTTGTTGGAACTAAGAACCTGTTTTAATACGTCAGGATTCGTAAGGGGTTTTAGCATACTGGTATCGTATCCTATTTTGTCATTCCGGGCTTGACCCGGAATCCACGTCGCCTGGATCCCGGCTCGGAGGCCGGGATGACACGATAATATATTCTATTATTTTCATACTGCTTCCGTACACGATTCTGCTGAAACACTTTTCACTCCGTGACCTTCGAATACGCATGTCAGCATGTTTGCAGAAATTCCAATCACAACTCCTCGGCCAAATTTTGCATGCTGCACATATGACCCAGCTTGCGACACTACAAGAGTAGGCTCTTCGTGAAGAAAATCAGACACGTCTCCGCTATGTTCAATAAAAGTGTTCTCTTGATATAGTTGTTGTGCTTCCGGGAGATCCTCCAGAAAGCGCGAGGGCGCTTGAGGAGTCATTTCACCTCCGATATAACGATAGGCACTGTAGGTAATAATTAATTTTTTCCGCGCACGAGTCATTCCTACGTATAAAAGCCTGCGTTCTTCTTCAAGGGAAGATTGCGATGAAATGCTATTATTATGAGGCAATAAGCCTTCTTCGCATCCTATAATATATACAATTGGAAACTCCAACCCTTTCGATGCATGAAGTGTCATACACGTTACCCGATCATGTTCGCTGTCGAGCGTGTCGATATCAGATAGAAGCGCAGTGTCTTCTAAAAATTGTTCAGTTGTTGTGTACGCAGATGCAACATTGAACAATTCCTGTACGTTTTCTTCGCGCTCTTTGCCATCGGGTAATGTTGCGAGTGTTTTTATATACCCTGTTTCAGCAACAAGAAATCGTAACAGATCTGAAACTTTTTCAAATGATTGTTCTCGGGCTTTTTGGAATGTAGTAATAATCGACGCGATATCTGATCGATCGTTCATATATTCTAGATATGCCTGCAGCGATATATGATACTCCCTTGCTGTATTCTCCCATCTGTCTATTGTTTTTGGCCCCACTCGGCGCAATAGGGCGTCTGCAACTCGCTCAAAATGAACGCGCGAAGAGGGAGATAAGTAAAAAGATAGGATAGCAAGCGAATCTTTGATTTCTTTTCGATCATAAAATCGAAATCCCCCAACGATTGTATAAGGCATCCGATGGGTTAAAAACTGCTCTTCCATGAGTCGAGATTGTGCATTTGTTCGGTATAATACGGCACAGTCTTTTAAGGATCCGCCTTGCGCAACATGATCTCGAATAGATTTACATACCCATTCAGCCTCTGACCTATCCGATGATAATTGAAGTACCTGCACCGCTTCGCCGCTCGGCTCTTTTGTCCATAACGTTTTATGTTTTTGGGCAATATTTTGCGCAATAACAGTATTTGCTGCGTCTAAGATGTTTGGAGTGGACCTATAGTTTTGAGTTAATAAGATTGTCGTACATTGTGGATAGCGCTGTTCGAATTGCAGGATATGGTCCACGCTTGCACCTCTCCATGAATAAATCGCCTGATAATCGTCCCCTACTACGCAAATATTCCGTTCTTTACCTAATAGAAGAGATATAATTTCATCTTGGATCCTATTGGTGTCCTGATATTCATCGACCGAAATGAACCTCCACCGC
>DATIIA010000036.1:0-3243 GCA_035480115.1 Candidatus Anderseniibacteriota bacterium
TGTGATCACGTTCGGTCTTGCTAAAAATGGTGGGTTTGCAGGGGATGTAGTTGTGGTTCGAGATCGCAAGTATATTGATATTGAATCACGGTATCAAAAACAGTTTGGGTACTTGCAGCCGAGAATGCAGTTGTATGGAGCGCAGGCTGTAGCTTTGATGCAAGGTGATCTTTGGTTGAAAAATGCCACACACGCAAATGAGCAAGCCTCTAACTTGGGGGTCAGGTTAACGAGGGAATGCGGGGTAATACCTATCTTTCCAGTTTCGACAAACGCTGTTTTTATTGCGGTGGCTAAGGAAGTAGCTTTTGCTCTTGAACAAGCGGGGCACGGATGCAGCTGGGATAGCGCATGCGTTGAGCCAGGTGACGAGAGATGCATTGTTCGCTTTATGACTTCATGGGCGACAACCAAAGAGGATATTGATTGTGTTGTATCGTTTTTGAAAGCAAACTAGTTATTTTAACTAACCCAACCGCCAGCATACGGATGCTCGGCGGTTTTTTCTTGCACTTTTTACCCATATCCTATACAGTGTGGACAACGGCCCACAAAGGGCTGTTTTAAGAACAACAAAGTTTTCATGGCAAAAGTGGACCCAGTATTATTTATACGGCAGGCACGGGAAGAGTTATTAAAAGTTACGTGGCCTTCTCGAGAAACAACCATCCGATATACGGTTGTTGTTATTCTCGGATCAGTTGCAGTTGGGTTTCTGGTAGGTGGAATGGACTTTGTGTTAACTAAAACACTCGAAGCATTTATTATTAAATAATAAGAATCGAATATGGAGCAGGAAGCGGAGCAAAAAACAGATGGGCGATCATGGTACGTGCTGCATACCTACTCCGGGTATGAAGATAACGTTGCCCGCAATTTACGCCAGCGCATCGAATCGATGGGTATGGACGATAAAATTTTTCAGGTGATCGTTCCGCGCGAAAAGAAAATCCGTGTTCGAAATGGAAAGCGCCGAACAATTGATGAAAGACTATTTCCGGGATATGTATTAGTAGAAATGATCGTTACAGAAGATTCATGGTATGTTGTTCGCAATACTCCAAACGTTACCGGATTCGTTGGTTCAGGAGTTACTCCAACGCCAGTATCCAAAGAAGAAATCGATCGATTGCTATCCCGCATGGGCGATGATGAACCGAAATACAAGATCGACGTGGTAGAAGGCGATTCCGTGCGCATCATGGATGGTCCATTTAAGGAGTTCGAAGGAAAGATTTCGGATGTAAATGATTCTAAGGGTACGGTCAAAGTATTGGTGAATGTATTTGGACGAGAAACGCCAGTAGAACTTGACTTTTTGCAGATTAAGAAAGAAGGTTAAGTATTACATTGTTATGAAAGAGATTCTCACTGTATTAAAATTGCAAGCACCAGGCGGTAAAGCTACCCCGGCTCCACCTATTGGGCCCGCATTAGGCCAGCATGGAGTGAATATCCAAGATTTCGTTACTCGGTTCAATGACATGACGAAGGAAATGATGGGCGACATTATTCCTGTTGAAGTAACGATTTACGCAGATCGGTCAATGGATTTGAAGCTGAAGACTCCTCCTGCAGCGGAACTTATTAAGAAAGCTGCCAAAATTACGAGCGGATCTGCAACTCCGAACACCGTAAAAGTTGGAAAGATTACAAAGGCGCAAGTACGAGAAATTGCAGAAAAGAAAATGGAAGATTTATCTGCGCGCGATGTTGAATCCGCAATGACCATGATTGAGGGAACTGCCCGATCCATGGGAATAAGTGTTGAATAACCTATGAGAAGCAAAGCATACAAAGCAGTAAAAGAAAAAACGAGTGAGCAAGCAATCGATATTGCAGCTGGGATTTCTTTCTTAAAGGAACATACTCGAAATTCATTCGACGAAACACTTGAAATTCACATGGCACTTGGAGTTGATGCGAGCAAGTCGGAGCAATCCGTTCGTGGAAACGTTGTGTTGCCAAGTGGTACACCGAAGCAAAAGCGAGTTGCAGTAGTTGCATCTGATGCTAAAAAGCAAGACGACGCCAAGAAGGCAGGAGCCATACTGGTTGGCGGAGAAGAATTAATTGCAGATATTGAAAAAAATGGAATTTCAGATATCGATGTTGTAATTGCTACCCCAGACATGATGGTGAAGATTGCAAAAGTTGCGAAAATTTTAGGCCCAAAGGGCTTGATGCCGAATCCAAAGACCGGAACAGTAACTCCTGATGTTGCCCTTGCAGTTGCAGAGCTTGCAGCAGGAAAAGTTGCATTCAAAATGGACCAACAAGGGAATATGCATGGAGCGCTTGCGAAGGCAAGTTGGGATGCTGAAAAGATTGAAGCCAATGTGCACGCATTTATCGATGCTGTAAAAGCAGTTCGTCCAGCAACACAGCGCGGTGAGTTTATTAAAAAGATCGTGCTCAAGACGAGCATGAGCCCAGCTGTTCGGGTAACGCTATAAGGAATGGTGCATGGCCGGAATTCTGATTAGCTTCGACGGCCTTGATTCATCGGGAAAAGCCACCCAAGCGGGTGTGCTTTTTTCGCATTTGGAGCATCGCGGGGCACTAGTAAAAAAATTTGAATCTCCAGATTACACCACGCCTTCAGGCAAAGAATTAAAACTTCGCTTGCAGGGGAAGCTCGGTAATTGGGCAGCTACGTCATGGGAGGAAAAAATGAAATACTTTGCGCAAAATCGGGCAGAGCATAAAGAAGAAGTCGAAAGTATTTTACATCAAAACGGAATTGTTATTTACGATCGCTACGTGCCCAGTAGTATCGCATTTATGGTAGAAGAAGCTCATGCAGTAGGAGAAGATCGAAAAAAAATTCACCAAGCTGTTCAAGAACTTGAATACACCACCAATAATATGCCACATGAACATGCTTCACTGTTTTTTGATATTCCTCCTACAATAGCAATTGAATTATTAGAGGGGAGAAAAGCGGGAGAGGGAGACGATGACGAGTTTACAGATCATATCGCAGTCCAAGAAGCATTGCACGCAGAATATATTCGTATGTGCGAAGAGTATCCGGATACGATGATGCGTATTGGTTGTATGAATGGCGACAAGCTTCGCACCATAGACGATATTTCACATGAAGTGAGAACGCGACTTGCACAAACATTTCCAGAACACGTATCATATTTCTCATGAACCCATTTATCGTACTTGAAGCATTAGACGCCGGCGGCAGTCAAACGCAAACAGATTTATTATGCGCTCGTTTAAAAAAAGAAG
>DATIIA010000037.1:0-11691 GCA_035480115.1 Candidatus Anderseniibacteriota bacterium
TGGCCGTCGAGAATATTTAAATGCAAATAATGAAATCCGAGTGCATTAAATCCTGGTAGCTTCGAATCATCCGCCGTCGGATCGTTATATTCCCCATCCATCCGCAAATCGACATCACCATTCCAGCCATTTTGTTTCAACCATTGAAATTCTGAAATCAGCGGCTGCCCCGATCGTGATAGCTGCCCCGTAACAGGGACAGCAAACGACCAAAAACCATATTGAGAAGGCGCATCTTTTGGAATATTTTCTCGCGGACCAATAAACGTTGTGTTAAGAGGAGCTGAAGTAGTTGCTGGTTGAGGCGTATCTACTGTAAATATCTGCTCGGTTTGGCTTGCCGTTGGCGCATTCGCAACCGGAGCGTGAACAATGCTGCGCGGAGCAAAGAGCGCATACAAAATCACAAGAATCAGAACTATTACACCAACCCCGGCAAGTACTATATGCTTCAATTTCTTCATATGAAAAGTATAGCATGAAAAGCCCCGACATCCTTTGTGTCGGGGAACTACCTACAAGAAATGATTTTATACCCTATACCCTAAACAGAACTTTTCTTAGTACAGAGGGTGCAACGATAGCCAGCATGCTCTTCTCTTGGAGTTTGTCGAGTTTCATGACATTCCGGATTGGAGCATAGATGAATATACGTATAATAAACCCCTCGAGTCGGTTGCCTGAGATTAATGCGCACGCATATCAAGTTGTGTGATTTACATGTGCATTGTTTTTGCAATATCTCCGTTGTAACCTCTCTGCCAAAAGCTCTAGCCCTCTTAATTTCTCCACACTTTTTTTCAAGCTCGGACAGCATAGCTTCTGACTGATCCACCAACCCCATCGACATACGCGTCTCCTTCCAAAAGGCACGTACCCCACAAAAAGAACAACTACCCTCTCTTGTTGTATTCCTGTTAGGCTAAAATTTCAATGGGATTTTAGATGGTGTTGGAGTTGGTGTGGGAGACGATTGTATAATCTGTTCCAGCTGATCCTGCGCTTGCTTATATTGATTCGCTACGCCCTTCAATCGATCCAATTGTACCTGCGCTTGTGCGAGTGCTTTTAATGCATCATCCCGGACTTTTGCAATCTCATCTTTGGAAACAGTTTTCATTTCATCTTTTGTACGATTCACTGTTTCAGACAGTAATCGCGATTTCGTAACAATAACGTTTATCCCCGCCTTCGCATCAAGCGCCTTTGCTAAATTATTCGTATCCGTTTTGAGATACGTAATATCCAGATTAAATTTCGCATCAGGAGAACTTGCAAAATGTCGCTCGGCATCTCGTTTCCAAACTGTTCCATAATATTGCGCCTTCGCCAGCACATCTTGCCAACTCCCTACCCCTTGGGTAATGGCACTGATATTGCCTAATTTTTCAACATGGAATTTTACTTCAATAACACCCATATATATTCCAAGCGCAGCGAGCGCAACAGCTATGTATACAATCATCTTGATCATACGTATAGTATACGAGGTGAATGAGTAATTATGAAATCAACTTCCAAATCTAATATTGTAGTACTCGGCCCTACCGCTTCGGGTAAAACAGCGTATGCCATTTCTCTTGCTAAACAGCTCAATGGAGCAATTATTTCTGCAGATTCCAGACAAGTCTATGCGGGTATGAATATCGGCACCGCAAAGCCTCAAGAAGCTTTTTCAGATATTCCTCATAGCCCCGCAACTCCGGATATTATTTACGGCGTTCCTCACTATCTTCTTACTATTGCAAGTAGTAACTCTAGCTATACGCTTTCTGATTGGTTGCGTGATGCTGCAATTGCACTGGAAGAAATTAAAAAATCTAAAAAAATCCCCATTATTACGGGAGGAACAATGTTATATATCGACGCGTTAGTAGATGGGTATGATGTTCCGAATATTGAACCGAATCCAGAACTTCGAAAAGCATTGGAACAACAATCTCCCGAAATATTATACAAAAAATTACAAGAACTTGATCCTGTAGCATGTACTTTTATAGAACCTCATAATACGCGACGAATTATTCGCGCACTTGAAGTAATAGATGCAACAGGTGAAAAATTTTCTGATCTTCGGCGCGCATCTGCGTCTCGGCATAATGCAACACGAATCGGTATATTTCCCGGGTGGGATAGCATGAAAATAAATATAGAATCCAGATCGCATGCAATGCTCAGGCAAGGCCTAGTACACGAAGCTGTTGCATTACGGGAAAAATATCCCGCCTCTCCCCTTCTTGCAACTATTAACTACAAAGAAGCATTACAAGTTGCAGATGGTGTGTGTGCGCAAGAAGAGGCGGCTGCAAAAATGTCCCAAGCAACATTGCGCTATGCGCATCGTCAAATGTCTTGGTGGAATCGCCGATCCGATATCGGTTGGATTTGTGTATAGGAATACCACCAGTATTGACAAAATATATATTATAGACTATCATGTGAAAACGTTTTGATCGTTTCACAACTGTCTACAAAGAAGGGTTTAAAAATGGGAAACCGAGGTTCTGTATATTTCATTCACACCACCCGTTCTATTCTCAACGACAAAGTTCATGAAGATCTTATGGTTGCGACCTATCAAATGCTCGCATCCATGAAGCGGAGGCACGCATTCCGCACCAAAAACTGCGAGGGCTTCGTTTCAACGGAAATGGAGACAAGTTCGTTCGGAAACGTTTCGGGTATTGATTGCATCGCAACTTTTGAGTCAGAAGGGTTCGTGACTCAAACACGATTCATCGTTCCAGAACGGATGCTGGCGGTGCTTTCAACTGCGGACATGTACGCACATCGTAATCATGCCACTGACGAAATCTCCGAATTTCGACCGAACCCGATCCGAGATCTTCAACGAAGAAACTAGCGTGGCTATTTTTTCGACCCGTGATCTTGCTTTGCCCTGCGCATCATGCGTCGGGCATTTTTTATTTCAAAAGTTTTCTTATTTTAATGCCAATTATTACTGACACTTTGCATACAAAAAATTCTTGTGAAGCGCTCATTACATCAGTATGTATAGTCATAATGGGTTCTATGTATTACCACAAAGGAGGTGAAGAAACATGACAACCGTTGTTAATAATCCAGGAACAAGTTCTGGAGATAATGGAGGCTCTGGAGTCATCGTCGGTGTCGTAGTATTGCTTGTAGTACTGTTTCTTATTCTCTTCTTTGCCACTCCGCTCTTTAGGCGATCCGCAGCTCCAGCTGCACAGCCACAATCAGGAGGCGTACAAGTTCCGAGCCAAATTGATGTGAACGTTAACAAGGCTCCGCAACCATCTTAATAGTGCATCGCAATCAATGCAGCTTTCTCTTCTCGGGAAAGCTGTTTGATTTCGTATTCGCGTTTCATTGCTTCTTCTTTGGAATCAAACAATTCGGAATACATGCATACTACCGGCAATCGTGCGCGCGTATATTTTGCGCCCTTGCCCGTATTATGTTGCGCTACTCGCTTTTCAATATTCGTAGTCCATCCGGTATACAATGTTGCGTCTGCACATTTGAGAATATATACAAAAAATTTCCGCATACGTTTATCGTATACTACTTAAAAATATATTGAGTAAAAAAATACGAGGTCAGACAATGAAGGTGTCTGCCTCGTAAAGAATGATCAAAAATGTACAGAAAGAACTTTGTCTCGTCTACAGCTTCCGGCGCCACTGGCGTGTCGCCGACATCGACCCGCGGCGCGGCGTCGAGCGATGCTCTGCTTGTTTCTTTTCGGCTGTCTGCTGTTGCTCGACGTAGGCGTCTCCAGCTGGTGCATGTTGCCGATCCGACCGCTGCTTCATTTTCTCAAACAAGCTCATAATCTAACCCCTCCCGAGTCAAATCGATCCATCAGGAAATAGCAACTCCGCTATATCCTGTAAATCCCAATTTGTAAAGACCACCGAACTGGGGCAAATTATACTCCTTTTATTCAAAATGTCAAGTACAAATAAGCCCCTTATGGCTGAAGAGGCTTATTTATTGCTTTATTAAGCTTTATTTATACTACATGCCTTTCGGCTGGAGCAGCGATACTCGATTTCCTTCTGTATCGATAATAGAACAGAATAATCCAACACCTGGAATTTCATCTGGGTTTCCGTCTTTTAAATGTCCACCAATTACTTTTCCGCCCCCATCAGCAACCTTCTTCATCGCATCCTGAATATCGTCTACTGAAATAACAACTGATGGATATTGCGAAAGCGGATCATCCGTTTTTTGATAGAATCCCCCATTAATAGCCCCCGGCGTAGTTGGGCGGCCAGTAGGGTCATTCGGATCGCTTTCTGTAGTGGTAACCACAACATAATCGCCCATCTCCGGGCCCATCTGTTTCGTTTGCCATCCAAATGCGGTTTCGTAAAATTTGCTCATGCGCGCCCTATCTTCTGCTGGCATTTCAAAATGAACTACAGGATTCATAATATGTAATTAATAATAATTATATTCTTACTATTCATCTATCTAAGCATTCCCGCAAGCGTTTTTAATTGACGACGATAATGTCCGTGTATCGATGGCAGCTTCTGCATATCTGCAATTGCGACCCATGCCAAATCATCAGACTCATCAGAAATTTTCAGCGGCGCATTATCTGGCGCTTCAAATGCAAAGCACGTATCAAAATGCAAATGTTCCGGTTCAATTCCCCATTGTTTTTTGCGCGTCGGCACCGTACCCACATTAATATCAAATAATCTGCCATGTAATAATGGCTTTAAATTTGTGAGCCCTGTTTCTTCTTCCGTTTCCCGTATTGCGCCTGCCTGCACATCAGGATTCCCATCGCAATGCCCACCGGGCACAATCCATACTTTGTTTAATCCATGCTCCACTAATACAACATGTGTCCGTGCCGGATTCACAATCCACGCTTCCGCCACCACATGCCCAACTAAGTTCGATCGGTCATATGGATTACTCGAATCATTTAAGAATTGTCTAAATTGCTCCAAATGCGCCGCCTCCATTTCGTCGAACGGCTTATAATGTTCAAGAAGCGCAAGGAGAGGTTGGGTCATATTACTTTTTTCGTTCGTACGTTCCCATCACATCCGTTTTCTCCATAATATGGCCATCCCTTGCATGAGTTACCACATCAACATCCGCATCTGCAGAAATAGTAAGCATCGTATCAAGCGCATAGAGCGTAAAAAAGTATCGATGCTCTCCTTTTCCTGGGCATGGGCCGCCGTATCCGGTCTTGCCGAAACTCGTCTTCCCCTCAACTGCTCCTTGCGGCAATTTCCCTTCTAGAAGTTCCGTTGTATTTGGCGGAATATTCCATATCGTCCAATGCGTCCATGTTCCGCTCGGCGAATCCGGATCATTCATAATAATCGCTAAGCTCTTAGCTCCTTTCGGCACGCCAGCAATCGTAAGGTTCGGCATCGCATCCGTGCCATCGCATGTGTATGTAGCAGGAATCCCCTGCCCGTTCTCAAATGCTGTTGTAGTAAGTGTCATCATAATATGAGATTATTGTAGCATGAGCGCCTAATACTGAGCCCCTGCAGACGAAGTCAACTCTAATGGAATGTAATTTTTGCAAAGATTAAGAAGAGATTGGGCCATAATTAGAATACTAGAATATATATTATTTTTTATAAAAAAAGAGTATTACGCCATAGACAATCATTGAAGCTGCAAGAGTAATAGTTGCTAATCTTATTTGATTACTGAAAAAGAAGCTTACCGCTAACCCCGCTCCGAATGAAGAAGCGATAAATTTCAAAAATTCTGGCAAAAAAGCAATATTTAGTCTATAGTCCAAGATGCTGTTCTGTTTATCTAGTTCATGATTTTTACCCCTAAGCTTCTCTAATTCATTTTGATTTACTTTTAAAGATTTTTTTAGTGCATCCACTTCAAGCGCGAGTTTTTTATTTTCTTCTAATAAAATCTTTCCAACCCCTGAATTGCTAAGCTCATCATCTCTTAAGGTTGGACCAGAATCCTTATTTTTAGTTCTTCCAATTTTCTTCTTCATATATTCTGGAAAAATAACCCATTAGGTTCAAGTTCCGACCAACCAAATTGCTTCAATGGCTTAAAAGGTGCAAGTTGCTTGAATTGCTTAAAGGGCTCAAACTCAACAAAAGCTGGAAAAGGTTTAAATTGTTTGAATGGTAAAAATGGTCTTGGTACGTCTGTTGGGTGCTCGCCAAAGCCGACACAAGCACCATTATGATCTCTCATAATTCCATTCTCAAACCAACCAACGTGCTTTCCGTTATAGTTATATAAGTTTCGACTATCAAGATAACCAACACTCTTTCCATCGAATCCAACAAAGCGGGTATTATCTAATAGCCTCAAGACCGGTTCACCGTAACGGTTATAAATTACATCTATTTCTTCATTCATAATTAAGAAATTTTATAATTGAATGATTGAAATTTTTATACCTGCCCTTCCACACTTGCTTTTTCCTCTTCTGTTAAACCGTAGAGCTTATAAACAAGCTGATCAATTTCATGATCGGTCTTCCTAATCTCATTATCAAACTCAAAACATTCAGTACGATATTTTTCAAATAAGCTCAATAATTCATCTTTTTGCTGCAGGGATAATTTTAATTTCATAGCAGAAATAAATTCAGAAAATTCGAGTAGCCACCATTTATTAAGTTTATTCGGCAATTTCACTAAATTAAATTCGCTAGAAATAAGATTTTTGAAGCGGCTTGAGAAGCTGGATAAACCCTTAGTTGCTTCAATAATTATAGTGACGAGACTCTCAAGCTCTTTACCTAGGGTGTTATCAATTATCGGTACAGGAATTTTCTCAAAATACTGTGGCTTCACTTCAAGATAACCACCACTACGGACCACACAAACTCCATTTAGAAAAAACCATACAACTTTTGAGTTCAATATGCCTAGTAACGCTTTATAAGATCAACACCATAAATATTGTTTCGTAGTATGGATTTTACATAAATATCACTTGACAATAAATTACCCAAAATACTAGCAACTCGTTTATTTTCAGCCATTAAGTAATCAAATACATAGACAAGGAATGCGCCCGATCCGCAAGCTGGATCAACTACTTTTATATTATGTAAAAATTCTTGATATTTGATATATGCTTGTTTTTCCCTTTTCTCGTAATTCGAATCATTAATATCTCCTTTAAGACCAAACTCTTGCTTAATTGATTCCTCATGTTCATGCAAGTATGTACCGAGTGAATTTTCTACAATATAGCGAACTATATAATCGGGGGTATAAAATATCCCATCTTTCTTACGGCGTGATTGCTGTAGAACTTCTAAGCTTTGGCTCTCTTTAACTTTATTCTTTATTTCGTCTAAATCACTAATTGATTGCTCGAAAATGTGTCCCAAAATAGTGACGCTTAAATCCTCGGCAAAGTTATAGCTACTCAGTTCAATTACAGAATGTAAAGCCTCATCGCTAATTTTCAAATTATCTAATACCTCATCACGCTTAAATAACCCGCCATTATAACCATCTGGGATTTCTAACTTTTCACTTCCAATATCAATTGCTTCAAAGAAACCTTTGAGAGTGCTCCAGAGTGAGCCGCCAAATGTAGAATTATTCGCATCTCTTATTACGCGTTGCAAAGTATTGTCAGGTAATAACCCCCTATCTTCAGCAAAACAAGCGAATACAATACGATCTACTATTTTTTGAGCTTTCTCAACCCCTATATCAATATTATTTCTTATAAATTCATTTTTTTGATAAATACTACGCAATAATTCCAATCGCGCTCGGCCATACACTTTGTAAAATTTCTTGCCAATCTCTTCCTGCTCCAGACGAATATCACTAAGCAGTTCTTCGGTTTTACTTATTCCTTTTACACTCGTAAAGTTTTCGAAACTAAGAAGGGTATAAAATGTTTTAAATTTTAGATAATCATTTTCAGGATCAACAAGGTCATCAAGTGTCCAGGTTTCATAATCCAATTGATTATCGCGATAAAGACGAAATTCCCAAAAATTACTAACGATAACGAATGGGCAATTACGATATTGAGTTTTATATTTGAAGGCCTGTTGAATGGGGCTCATATTACCTTCACGACGTTGAGGACGCTCAAGCGGAATAGAAGCTCCTTTCAATTCAACAACTGCAGAAATATTACTAATACCTTTGGTTGTATCAGTATAACTAATAACCGCATCGGGTAATTGACCTATTTCAGTAGTGGCCTTCGGCTCAAAGCTAAAAGGTATAGCAGGTTTTTCTTTATATCCAAGTATTTTAATGAAAAAATCTTGATTATAAGCTTGTTCCCGCGAAGTTTCTTTATCTTGTTTTAGGCTTCCGCTATGGAAATCACGTTGCCAGGTTCTAACTATAGCAATTTTATCTTCTAAACTTTCAGCATCTATTTTGGATGCAATTTCACGAAGCTTATTTTTCCCAAAAAGACTTGCCATATAATAGCCTCAATATAGCGCCATTTTCGGGCATTGACAAACCTACTACTATACAATTTCCGAACAAAAAAACGACCTTGTTCCAAACAAGGTCGCGGGGTACAGGGCGTTGCATCATGCAGCGGCTTCGGCGTGCTCGGGCTTTTTCTTTTTCTTGGATTTTTTATCTTCCACCACTTTTGCCTTCTTCCTTGAAATGGTCAGCTCGACGTTGAGATTCAGAGGCTTTGCAAAGAATCCTTCTTTCTGCTTAATCTTTACGCCATCGATGGCTTCGGCGCTCTCCTTATTTTTGAGCATTGCTTCCCGATCGATTTTTTCTTGAGTCCGAATGAACTCATCGAGCTTGAGTGCTTTGATCCGCTCAATAATAAGCTCTTCTTTGCCAGTAATTTTCACTGCGGGAGGACTCTTCCTCCACGCAATGCTGCCGGTCCGCAACTTGACGCTTTTCAATCCGTCGATGAGCAGTTCGTCGCGGTGACTTTCGGCAAAAGCATGAAGACCTGTAAGAAGATTACTCACATCGCCTTCAAGCACTGCCAGCTGATCAGCATAGCGCTGCTGAATCTGCTGAATTTCGGCATCTATCTGCGCTGACAGCGCAATGAGAGCATTTTGGGTTTCCCCAATTTTTCCGAGGCATTCTTCCGCCTCTTCGAGGCTTTGAGGTACGGGTATAGATGGCCGTTTCAGAATCATCTTTTTTGCCATGATGCATTCCTTGTTGTAAGAGAACTATATCGTAATCTGACGCGTATCTATATATACAACAAAAACACTAAAACCGCAAATTATGTTCAAATAAAGAAAAACACGGCCTCTTGTGAGACCGTGCGTTGACTGTTGTTGAATTGTTTTAATTTTGAAAGCGTGGGCGGATTGTTTTGACATCCTGCTCAAGTCGCTTGAGCAACGGATGATCTTCCAAGAGACACTGTGATCCAACCAGAAGCCATCTCTGGATATTCCAAAACGCATGTACTGGATCTTCCTCTGCATTGATACAGAGAAGATCGGCAATCGCCATTGCGACTCGAATCTCCGTTGCCAACAGGCGCATAGCAAGATCTTTGATGAGAGGAACCTGGCACAGCATCTCGTCGTAAGCATTCTTTGTTGCTTTGAGGACGCATATTTGAGTCAGATCGAGGGCCAAAGGGTCCATATATTCTCCGACCTCATCGGCGGAAGCCGAGCCGGCCTCAATAAGACAAGTCCATCCGCCTGCAATGCGCGTACGCCAATCCATGGATCCATGAGTTAACAAGTGAAATACATCAATTATTCGAGTGGCTGCGTGGTATTTCCCGTTGCGCGTCCTCCGACCCGCCATTCTGGTTACAATCGCTTCGAGAAGATTATCAATACAATGCGTCGGAATACCCGACTCAACAGATACAGGACGAGGAAACGTAGCCTTCGAAGAATCTTCAGTGCGGAATAACTGCCGAATACTATTAGCCATGATAATGTGCTCTCCAAACAGAGTTTCGATCCAATCCAACCCTTTGATGTTATACCATAGATACAAACAAAAAGCAAAATATCATATGCTATATTCTATGAAGGGGTACGAATGTCGTATGCTCTTTTCCAACTCAACATAATAGAGGGCCTCAGTGATGAAAACTCGAAAGACGATCAGTTTGCCAGGTCAACGTGACTTGGATATTTCCAGTATTTTGCCACTTGTAAATCGGCAAGAATTTCAACGATTGCGAGGATTAAAACAGCTTGGACCGTCGTTTGTATTCATTGGATCAAACCATACGCGCTTCGATCATTCACTGTATGCGTATTCTTTTACAAAAGAACGGGTAGACCGTTGGCAAGAAGATGGCTCTATTACACAAGTTCAAGGAAGAACACTCGAGCTGTATGCGCTGTTGCACGATATCGGGCATTCGGCGTATTCCCATGCGATCGAACGGTTATGCGCACAGGATCATAACGAATATGGCCTTAGCTTACTGCATCACTTGAATATGGAAATTCGCGTGTGCGGAGGGAACATGCAACTTCTCGTTGATCTTATGTCCCGCAGAAATCCTTTACACGCCTGTGTTTCAGATCGACCATTGGGTACAGATAAGATCGCGTACTTGGTGCTCGATTCGAGAAACACAACGGAACAATTGGGAATTCGAACAGGTGCCCTGCTCAATCATGTTTCATTTAGTGGAACAGGCCTTGCAATCAATCCAAGCATCGCTCCGCAAACATTAGCTCTTCAGCGAGCATATGTGGATATGTATATTGATGTGTATTGCAGAAAAGCTTGCTTGATTGCTCAGGCATTTCTGGAACAAATTGTTGATCGAGCAATACGGCATGCGATCGTTCGACCGGATCAATTACAGCAAATGGATGACTCTCAACTGGACGCGATCCTTACATCGCCTCAAGATGCGATCATCCAAGCATGGTTTCAAAACTTCAAAACAAGAAACATGCCAAAATCAGCAATCGAAATTCGACCATTGGGTGTTGATCCGCTCCTTCGAAAAAATGGAAAACCAGTACATGTTTACGGGGTACCGCCGGAACAATTTGATGCATTGCCTCAGTTAGAAAAACCAAGCATTACGCGAATGTGGGAAGGGAAAATTGCCGAAGCGCTGAACATACCTGACCACATGGTGCTTATTGTGCCACCAGTTCCAAGTAAACGTTTTCTGCCTGATGATGTCGCAATTGTTGATGGGCCAACGCTGCGGGGTACCCTGCACGAGAAACGCCCGAAACATTATGAAGCATTAATAGAATCCGTCACAGCAGCCACTGCGTTACGTATATGTGTACCAGCGCAGCATCGAGAAAAAGTTTCGCAACAAAAAACTGCCCAAAGGATTATCTCGTTATTACTTTCAGAATCGTAACCCCAACCCCGAGAGGCGCGCCTCTCGGTTTTTATTTACTGAATATTTTTCTTTAACAGATCAATCACAACTCCCGGATGTGCTGCGCCTTTTGTTTTTGCCATCACTTGCCCCATTAAATATTGCAGACCAGCTTCTTTACCTGCTTTAATTTTTTCTACGACGTCTGGATTTTCTGAAATAACATGATGAATAATTTCTTCTAATTGATTGGAATCACTTACTTGAGCTACGCCCAGCTTTTCGATAATCGGATCAGGGTCGCCGCCTGTTTTTTGCATTTCTATAAGCACTGGGCGCACTGCATTGCTTCCGATTTTCCCTTGATGAATCAAAACAACTAATTCTGATAGATTTTCCGCCGTAATACGCATTGGCTCGCCTGCT
>DATIIA010000038.1:0-6602 GCA_035480115.1 Candidatus Anderseniibacteriota bacterium
TACCGATAGAGTATATGTGCCCTCTTCGTTTACATTGCCATGGCTCACAGAAATTTTATTTGGACGACATCTGCATGGAGAGTATATAATTTTAAATCAATCAAGCGGATGGCAAGAATATGGAGCGTATATTGGATATGGAGTACTGGCATTAGCGTTGATTGGGGTATCCGGAGTATTTCGGAATAAAATTATACGAGCACTTATTATTGCGGCCATGTTAGCATTGGCACTTTCAACTCTTGGCCCCGTGCTTGCGCCGTTATTAGACCATATAAAGTTTTTCCCTCGCTCTAATCTTTCTCGAATCATATTATTTGCCGTTATTCCGATAGCTCTGTTGGCGTCATTTGGAATGGATCGCCTTACGTCATTATTGCCTAGATATAGAAAAATTATCCCTATTCTTATTATTGGGTTTATTGCAATCGATATTATAAGTTTGACATATCAAATATCAGAGCAAGCTTTTGTGCTTCCGCATGTCGTTCCTCTTATTTCACCTGCACCTTCGCCGATTGCATATACCCCCGAACGGTATGATGATGCCGGTTCTGGGTCTCGTACCACGCGTACGACAGATGCGTATTTTGCAGGGTATGGGACAGAGGCGTATTGCTCGGTGCTTGGTCCGAAATCTGCAGTGCGAACTATTTATGACGAAGGAGATACGAGCGCAGTTGCTCCTATGGATTCGCGTGCGAAAGTTACTATAACGTCTTGGAATTACAATCACGTGCGCGCCCATGTCGAAAGTCCTGTTGCAACTCAAGTAGTGCTAAATGAAAATTATGCTGATGGATGGACTATAAATGGTAAGAAAGCGGGCATTGTTTCCGATAGGCCTGCGGGTGATGTTCCCGCAGGGTCATCTGATGTTGAATTTGCATACCATGCACCAGGATTTTTCATGGGACTTATTATCTCGATTATCACAGTGCTTATAGCTTTGTTCCGTAATAGATTCTCCTATATTTTAGGTATCTCCAAACGGTCAAAGTTGTAATAACGATATATACAATAAATGTTATAGCTGATATGAGCGTGCCTATATCCATAATCCGCTGAGGATAATACTGCAAAATTAGTTTGATGTTTTGCGTTGTGCCTAATTGTGATTGAATTTCTTGAGGATCAATAATCCAACCATTTGCAAATCCGTTCGTCTCAATATGTGATGATTCTGAAATTTGGATGCCTGGTTTTTTCCCAAAAACGCGCTCAAAAAATGAAGGATTTTTGGAGTCTTTCGGAGCAACGAATATATTCCATCCGTTATCAAATTTATCAGATAATACCAAGAGTCTCGGTGTATTTCCAAGGTCTGCAACTTGGAGAGTATAAAGGGTAGGATTTATACTACTCACTGTTGTCGATAAAGGTTGTAAAGGATCATGTTGCGTTCTAATGAATGTTGGAGGAAGGATAGGAATGCGAATTAGCGAAATAGAGCTAAATAGTGATTCTGCTATTTCCGGATTTGCAGGGGCATATATAATGAGTTGCGGATTTTTGTGAATGCCAGCGCTGCTTATGATTGTGGTATATGTATTCCAAGAATTATTAGTTTCTGGAAGATTTACAGTTGCATCTGAATCTTTTTCGCTGGGATAGAGTGTGATGTGAGGAGGGTCTCCTTTAATCGTTTTATATGTTACGGAGAGCAGATGATCATACGTAGAATCAAAGGATGGTATTGGAAGGGTAACGCATGCAATGTGTTTTTTTGCTTGTATCGAAAACCCTATCTTACCATTTCCTGTATCAATAGTTGAAACTCGAATTCCATTTTGTTCAAGAGGGCTATTGTCTTCATTATCACAGTCGCCAACTGGGATTGAGGTTGGTAATTGAATAATGTTTTGTCCATCGACCTGCGCATCTGCGATGCTAGTATCGCTCGGAGTATACGGGCGCGTTATAACAGGCTGCTGTTCTGCCTGCATATTAACAGTGGCGGAAGAAATTAATTGATAGGCTTGGATATGAAAATTATCAAATAATCCTTGGGCTGGAGTTACGCGCGATCCATTGCCGGGCTGATAGAGATATAATGAAGCTGACTGATTGCTATCGGTGCGAAAAGAAAATTCGCTGTGTTGCCAGGCGGGGGTATTTTCGAGCTGAGTGGAGATAAGCTCTTTTGAGTCCGAGTCGCCAATAACTTTAATAGATCCAGGATTTCCATGTATAAGTTGATAATCAAAAGATCCTATATAGAATGCTTGAATTGGCAACGAAGAGATTGATGCATGTACGCATGCAATATGATTTCCAGCTATAAGCGACAACGAATGAGCACCATCAGTGGCTTGCGAAGCTTGAGAAGAGCTAATGCTATTTGTATCAAGATTGGAATCATCGCTATTATTGCAATCTCCCGCATCTCCCCACGTACCCTCTTCAAATGAAGGGTCCGCAATAAGCGAGCTTGATTGTATGTTTGCGTAGAATAATATAGTGTTTCCGACTTGTTTTAACCGAGCGACTCCAAGTAATTGTTCGGCGCTTTGATCATTTTTATATGCAAGATTTTTTCCATTTATTTGGACAATGTAATCTTGTTTTGTATTGGGTGCAGTTGCAAGAATTTGTTCCCCATGCGATGTTGTTGCAACAAGGGTGAGTGTATTATCTGATGTTTTCACTGTTATAGAAGCAACGCTATCTTGAGTGTCATTGCGAATACTTGTTTGCAATGCGTCAGAATCCGGAAGTGTTTGAGTAGATGAAACAATTCCCTGTTGTACCGATAGAGTGCTTGGCAAGAAAGGAATAAACTCATCATTTGTTACTATTTTTTTCGATGCGTCTGATTCAAACAAGAATGCTGTTGTAGGACTTGGGTCTATGCCGGAAAAATATTGCAGCGGTCCGTGTACAGCAACAACATTGTCGGCAAGATAGACTAAGGGTTTTGCATCGGGGTTTTTCCATAGAGGCATGCTGCTTTCAGGCGGGTTAATTTGCTGCAATCCGGGTATTCTTTGAACGTATGATTTAAAGGTTGCTTTCGATGTTGGGTACCATTTATATACATCGTTGGTAGAGTCAGATGGTTCGCCTATATACCGTATCGATGCCATATTAAGCAATGATTTAAAAATTGGTTGTGTGGGTAAAGAAAGTGGCGCATTTGGATTCTGTACAAAAGGAAACCAACCTTGCGATAAGTCCGAGGCAGTGAGGGCTGCTAGAGAAAGTCGAGGGTGCGTTTGAGATTCAAAAACAAATCGCTCATCGCTTGGAATCCAAAGGCTTCTTCCAAATACCGTATCTTGTTCTAGTACATGCTGAAGCTCTGTAAATTGAGATGGGATAATGTAGCTCCTTGTCATTGATGCAATAGACCCGGTAATAAATGGCCAAGTGTTTACAAGCACGATCGCTGAAGTGATGAGTATGAAACTATATGCGGCATAGAGGGATTTTTTTCGTACTATTGCTATAGACCCGGTAATGAGGAACACGCAAGAAAGCGCAGTGAGAATTGTAAATTTTGATGAATCTCTGAATAATCGAAATCCTGGAATATTATTGAAGATCCATTGATATATATGCGGAAGGGGACTATTTGATTCTTTGACTAAGAATATTCCAATACATGCAATTGCAAGCCAAAACCAAAATTGAGGATTTCGTTGCCCTTCTTTTTTGAAAAAAATCCAAATAAGTGCACTTAGTGGGATTCCATATGCCCACCATGGAATTGCTTGTGGAATAAAGTCAGTTAATATGCCCCCGGTCCAGAAAGGATCCGAAAGCGTGCTTGCTGTAGATACTTGATAAAAACTTTGGAATAAACTTCTACTTGTGATGCTTACGTATCCTAATGATGAATGTGCAAAAAGGAATGGCAGAAGCCAATATGATTGGAGAAGCGTAATAGGTATGATCGCATACAAGAGTATGCGAACTAATTTCCAAGAAAATATAATTGATTGGGTTGCAATGAGGTATATGCCATACGCAAAAAGGATAAGCGAGCATATGTACGAAATTCGTATTTCGAATACAGAACATATGCCAAATAGAGTGATAAATGGCAGTATTGATTGTTTTGTTTGTGTTTTTAGCATGTGTTCAAATGCAATTAAAAGCGCTGGTGCAAGAAGATATACAATAACGATGTGTAGATGCATCGTTTCTCGCGCTAAGATATAGGAAGTAAATATATAGACAAGGGATCCTACGAATGCTGCAGTTGGATACTTAAATATTCGTACAAGAAATAGATAGATAGGAATTGGGGCCATTAATGCTATTGGCCAGAGAAATACTATACGTTCCCAGGCTCCAAATCCTAGGTGAATTTTTGTAAGGAACCCGGCGATGATATATAAAATATTAGAAGTGGGATTGGCAACTCCTGTGCCAAGCGAATTGATTCCATCTAGAATAATTGGAGGCGTGAGGAATTCTTTGAAAAATTCATTTGGCAAGTACCAAAAATCACCTGCAGTGAATATTCCTGGCAATACGAGCCAATGCCAATGAGTTATTACTGATATTACAATAAGCAAAAGAAGCCATCCTAGATTTTTGCTAAGCAAAAAAGAATTCATACGACAGGGTATATTTTCTAGTATAGCGTAGTGCCCACTATATGTCCTATTGCTAAGGCGCTAAACTCAAGCCATTTCATAAGGCAAGTGCCAAAAAATATGACGGGGTGTTGCAACATAAAAAGTGGATGCTTGAAAAAAAGCATCATGCGGTATAGTGGATTAGCCTGCAATCGAAAGTGCTTTTTATCTCTGGAATGATGATATGGATATAGCGTTGTTCCGTAATAGTATTTTTTTTTAAGTAGTTTAACTAGAGTTAAGGATCCTTCGTTATGCAGTATTTTTTCGGTGCTGTATCCTATACTAGAATTCGTGAATGCTTGAATAGTCTTTGTTTGTATATCAAAATCCTCCCCTCCAATGAGATTAGGGTCGAATCCTTGTATGTAATCAAATGCGCTTCTTTTATAGAATCGCGCAGCATGCAGCCAAGAGGTACTGATATAGCAACTTCGTTCAAATTGTTTGCATTTTGCCCAGAAGGTAGTGCCAAAAGACTCCTCGGGGATAACTATTGCCTTTATTTGATGATCGTATGTAGCAATGCCAACGCACTCGCTAATCAGGTGAGGTGCTAATTCCATGTCCGAATCTATGAATAATAAGAATCTTCCTTTTGCATGAAAAGCCCCCCTATTTCGTTGCATTGCTCGTTCATCTCCGCCGGTCAGTAGATTTGCATTTTTTTTAAGTACTATTTCTTGGGTTGCGTCAGATGAATAATTATCAATAACAATGCATTCTATATTTTTATAAGATTGCTTATATATTGAATCGATACACGCACCGATTGTTTGTGCAGAGTTCTTTGTGGGAATAATTACAGAAACAAGTGGATCCATACTTGCTACGATTTCGGACTATAGTCGTTATTTTTGAATAATAAATCAGCGGCGTCTGCTCTCTTCGCATTACCAAATACTTTACCGATATGAATAAGCTCAACGTTAGGTAAAATATCCATGAGTAATCGTATGGTTATTAGGCTCGGCCTAGTCATCGGACGATTAATACTTACTTCCATCATAATATAACGACATTTTTTCAAAATTTCTTTGCTCGTGTCTAATACATCGTACTCCATTCCTTCGACATCGATTTTAAAAAGATCGATACATCTTTGTTCTAATAATTCCGGCATTGCATCAAGTTGAATAGAAGGAACTGTTTCTTCTCTATCGCTAACAGAATTTCTTTCTCCAGACGACATGATATTATAAAAAGGAATATACATTTTTTGGGTATCTGATGCGCTAATTGCTGCATGAAATGTTTGGTATTTGCTATTTTTTTGTAGTCTTTGAAACGATTCTTTTATAGGCTCAAAACTATAGACTTTTTTTGCTTTAAGGATAAATTCCGCGGTAAATGCAAATTCTCCAATATGAGCTCCAGCATCAATAATTATTCCGTGTTTATTGATAAGGGGGACTAAGTAATCATAATCAAGAAGAGTGCTTTGTATTGGCCCGATACTTATAGGAGCTTCCAAATAAATAAACCTCTTAAATATCCGTAGTCGATATGATTTTAATTGTGTATCCCAATAAAAGTTGGGAAATAGTAGTAAGAGGTATTTTTTGAGTAAGAATTCCCATTTGTTTGGTACGTATGCACTTTTAATCCATAAAAAATCTAGCTCGAGTGACCGAATAGCTTTCTTTAGAAAACTATCATATATGTACGGCTGCTTCATGGTAGACAAAAATGGGTAACTATTTTTTCAAATGCAACTCCTGTGCGCTCTTTAGTATGTGCCTTAGTATATTCGAAAGTTAATTTTTGCATACTATTATAGCGTGCTGTATCCCCTAGTATTTCACAAATTAATCTCGATATTTCAAGCGGCTCTTTCTTTTGTGCAAGTATCCCTGTTTTTTGATGTAAAACAGCATCTCGTATCCCGGGAATGTCGTATGAGATCGTTGGGGTTCCGCATGCTGCTGCTTCGAGAGTAACGAGACCATATCCCTCTTTAATAGATGTAACAATAAGGAGGTGAGCTCTTTGTAGCCATATGTTTTTTTCAGATTC
>DATIIA010000039.1:0-4953 GCA_035480115.1 Candidatus Anderseniibacteriota bacterium
GACTTAATTCCCGAAGAATGGGGCGGGAAAACGACGATGCTGGGGATTTCTGCATTAAAAAAGCAGGGGATAGATGATTTGCTTGAAATTATTTTGCTTACTTCCGATATCAATCAGCCAAAAGCAGACCCTGATCGCTCAGCGCTCGGGACCGTTATTGAAAGCAAGCTGGATAAAAGCGTTGGGCCGATTGCTTCTGTTATTATCCATACCGGAACACTGCAGATAGGCGACGATGTCGTTATCGGAAAAACAACAGGGAAAGTACGTCAAATGCGTGATTTTAAAGGAAAGCAAATCAAAAAAGCTTCTCCTTCAATGCCAGTGATGATTATTGGGCTTAAAGACGTTCCTCAGGCAGGGGATATTTTACAGGTAGTGGAAGCGCAAGAAGAAGCAGTATCAAAAGCAGCTCAACGAAGAGCGCCTCTCAAGAAAATGTCGAAAATGGATGATAATGATACCCGCCAAACATTGGCAATTGTGCTCAAAGCAGATTCAAAAGGGTCGCTGGAGGCATTGGAACAAACTATTACCGCTATGATTCCTGAAGAGGTTCGCCTTTCGATTGTTCGATCCGACGTCGGGGCTATTTCTGATTCTGATGTATTAACGGCGCGGGCAGGAAATGCAATTATTTATGGATTTAACGTCCAAATTGCAGGCATGTCCCAAAAATTAGCTGATAAGGAAAAGGTTGCTGTACGAACATTTAGCATTATTTATCAACTTTCAGAAGACGTCCGTAATGAAATCGAACAACGCATGCCGGTAGATATATTGACCGAAGATATTGGCCGGGTAAAAATCTTAAAAGTATTTTTCTCTACTGCAAAACGAAAAATCGTAGGGGGAGAAGTTGCAGAAGGTATTGTAGAGCCAAATGCAAAAATCGTTATAAAAAGAAAAGATAAAACGAAAAAAGATACTCCAGCGGAACACGTGGGAACAGGGACTATTATTGAACTACAAAAAGATAAGCGACCCCTGCAAAAAGCAGAAGTAGGCGACCAAGTTGGAATGACTATTGAAGGGCGAGACAAGATGAAAGAAGGGGACGTGTTAGAGATTTATCGGGAAACTCGCGTTCGCAAAGGATCTGTTCCTGCAAAATAATAATGTGAACACAAATGGTATCCGAACGAATTTTGAAAATAAATAAACACGTACAGCGTACGGTGTCTGAAATTCTAGCCGAAAACACAGATATTCCGTCTGGAGTTTTGGTTACCATTTCTCGGGTAGAAACCACTCCTAATCTCCGATTTAGCAAGATATGGCTGTATATTAACCCAAGCACACGAGCAGAAGAAACGTTGGATCGTCTCAAAAAACAAATGTACGATATTCAAGGAGAGTTTAATCGAGCGATGCATCTCCATCCACTCCCACGACTTTCGTTTAAGCACGATAGTGGCCTCGATTACGCAGATACTATTAACAAGAAGCTCAATGAACTCACACAAGAAGCTGGCAAGTGAACTGCTGACGCCATACAGCGACATCGTACAAAGGATTGCAGAAACTATCGGGACTGCTCAAAATGTTTTAATTGGAACACATGAGCATCCGGACGGCGATGCGCTTGGTAGCAGCCTTGCAGTTCATTTTGCCCTGCAATCCAAGGGAATTGAATCAATAGTATATATTCCAGATGCTGCGCCTGATTTTTTTCAATTTTTGCCAGGATTTGAAGGGCTAACTACTCAAAAACCTAATCTTGCTGAGTTTGATACCGTTATTTTACTTGATTACACGCAACTGTACCGTACGCATCTTGAAGAAGAGGTACTTGGAAAAGATCGGGTGATTAGTATTGATCATCACTACGATAATCCTAAAAAAACATCTATTAACCTTATCGTTCCTGCGGGAGCTGCGACTGCGCATATTTTATTCCCGCTCTTTCTTGCGCTCGATATTCCTATTTCCCAAGATATTGCAACCTGCTTATTAACGGGTATTTTTACAGATACCGGATCCTTTATGCACGATGGCGTAACGCCCGATATTTTACAAATCGCATCGTACTTAATGCAAAAAGGTGCTCGGTTATCGCACATTGCCCACGAAACATACCAGAAGAAAGATTTACCAAGCCTCCAGATATGGGGAAGAGCGCTATCGCGTATTTTAGTGAACGAAAAGACAGGTGCAAGCATTTCCTTAATTACGCTAGAAGATTTACAGCAATGCCACGCAACGCTCAATGACTTATCTGGCGTGGTGAGTATGCTCAATACGCTTCCACAAACGAAATATGCAATGCTGTTAGTTGAATTTGAGCCCGGAAAAATAAAAGGAAGCCTTCGATCAGAGCCACAAAAGGGCGTTGATGTAAGCAAAATCGCAAAAAGACTCGGCGGGGGCGGCCACAAATTAGCATCCGGATTCGAAATCGAAGGGCATATTGTACAAAAAGATGGCAAATGGCGCGTAGAAGCTTTAGTATAACAATCACTGTATGAAATTTTTAATTTTTGGAGATGTAGTCGGAACAGTAGGCCGAAAGGGAATTTCGCTTGCTCTTCCTGCATTGCGTAAAGAATTCGAACCCGATGCTGTGATTGTAAACGTGGAAAATATTTCTCATGGCAAAGGAATTTCGCCAGATACGATGCAGGAAGCGCTCACAACATGGGACGTCCTTGCATTCACTACTGGCGACCATGCGTGGGATAATACTCAAGGAGTTGATATGTTGACCAATCCTCGGATTCCTATCGTTCGACCAGCAAATTATCCAGAGGGGGTCCCTGGCCGAGGATATGTGATTGTACAGTCAGGAGCATATCAGATCGCCGTAATTAACTTGCAAGGACAAGTGTTCTTCAAAAATCAGCCAGATAATCCATTCCACAAACTTGATGAAATTTTGGAAATTCCGGAAGTACAGCGCTGCGCTATCAAGCTTCTTGATTTTCATGCGGAAGTAACAAGTGAAAAGAGAGGAATGGGGTGGCATGCAGATGGGAGAATATCAGCATTATGGGGTACGCATACTCACGTTCCTACTGCGGATGCGCAGATTCTTCCGAAAGGAACTGGATATATTACAGACGTAGGAATGAATGGAGCATACAATTCGTCATTGGGAATGGATAAACAAGCCCCTTTGCGGCAGTTTTTAACCCAATTACGGGTAAAAATGGAGCCTCCAGAACAAGGAGATATGGAAATTAATGCTGTGCTACTTGATATCGATCCATCAACAGGAAAAACAACTAGTATTGCACAAATTCGAAGGATCCTGCAGAATACCTAGTGTGGCTATACGTAGCCTAATATCATTTTATGATCAATAAGCAAACCCTTGTAGACAAAGTTTCCGACGCAACCCGTCTTCCTCGAAAACAGGTGGAAATGGTTGTTGCAGCATTTTTGGAAACAATGATTGACAAGCTCTCTCAGGATGAGAAAATCAACCTTTCAGGGTTCGGAATTTTCGAAGTTCGAGAACGCAAAGGGCGTCGAGGGGTAAATCCTCGGAATCCCAATGAACCGATGCAAATTCCTTCTGTTCGCGTTGCAAAGTTTCGCCCTGGGAAAACCCTCAAAGAAGCAGTAAAGTAACGCCACGGGGCGTCGAATACCGGCAGTACGCATGGTTTGGGACCATGTAGACTGGGTTCAATTCCCAGCGCCCCGACAAAATACTATATGCGGGTATCGTATAATGGCTATTATGGGACCCTTCCAAGGTCCAGAAGCGGGTTCGACTCCCGCTACCCGCTCACTTCTACGCTGTTGTGCTATAATTTCTTGCATGAGATACGGAAAATATAATTGGTCGCATTTGTGCTTAAGCATCGGCTTAGGAATTGTGTTTTTATGGATCGGAATCGATATCTTAAGGCATCCGGATTCTTGGATCGGATATATTCCATCTAATCTACCCTTTCATGTCCCAACAACATCTTTGTTAAAGGCAAATGGGGTATTCGATATAGCGCTCGGATTGCTTCTTATACTCCGCATGTGGCCGAAGTTAATTGCATTCCTTGCAGCAGGGCATTTAATAGCTATTATTGCTACCCAAGGGGTCGATGCTGTTCTTATCCGAGACGTAGGATTGTTAGGCGCATCTCTTGCGCTTCTTTTCTGGCCGAAGCGACATTATCGCCATCACAGCCAAGCTTAGTACATTCCAAGAGGATTAATAGGCTGTCCGAATCGTCTCACTTCAAAGTGGACATGGGGGCCAGTTGAGTTTCCTGTTGATCCCATCTTTGCGATAGCATCTCCTTTTTTGACGCTGGCTCCTTTTGCAACATAAAACTTCGTTAAATGAGCATAATATGTAGTAAGGCCATTGCCATGATTTAAAATAATAAGATTTCCATAAGCACCTAGCCATCCTGCAAATTCCACTGTTCCGTTCTGAGCAGCGAATACAGGAGGCATAGAACGATTATCAATATCGATTCCGGTATGTCCTTCATGTCCAAAGTATTGGGAAATATGATGACTAACGGTAGGCCAGCCAAATCCGCTACTGCTATTCGTTTCTTCTTTCTGCGGAGGAGGAGTGGGCTCATCGCCTGGATCACGAGCGATTTGAGTATTTTGCGATACGATCTTGGGAGCTTGCTGAACAGGAGCGTCCCCGTTAGGAATAATCAATTTCTGGCCGAGAGCAATTTTTGAACTATCATCTAATCCATTTGCCGAAACGATATCCGCAGCTTTTGCGTTATACGTATTCGCAATACTTAATACCGTATCGCCGCGTGTTACCGTATGAAGCACGCCATTTACCGGTAAAATCGTAAGATGATCTCCGGATTTAATAGTATCGGCGGAGCCTAATCCATTTACAGAAAGAATCGTGTTTGCGCTGATATTATAGTGTGATGCAATTCCAGCAATAGTATCGCCATCCACAACGGTATAAATAAACGGTCGAGGAGTTGATGAAGTAGTGGTAGTGGTACTAGAACTAGAAGATGATGA
>DATIIA010000040.1:0-4799 GCA_035480115.1 Candidatus Anderseniibacteriota bacterium
TGTAAAATAAAGATCATGCTATACTAACCCTATGCGAGCCTTAAAAATATATTATGTAATTGCATTGGCAATATTTTTTGGACTCGATAGTCATATTGCACTTGCTGCAAACGCCGAATCTTCACCATGTCCATCATCAGCATCCCAGTTTGGATGTTTTGAAGTAGGCTTACCAGGTAACAAGCAATTTAGCAAGGATCAACCAATAGCAGCATTTTTAGATACAAAAACGCCAATTCTTTCAATGGTAAATCTTGCGGTCACATTTCTGATAGCAATTTTGGTTATTATTGGCGTTATTATCATCGTTGTGGGTGGATATAAGTACATGACCGCGGCAGGAAATGCATCACAAGTTAAAGATGCAAAAGAGATGATAGGAGCTGCATTAATTGGAATATTCATTGCATTTATATCAGTTGTAATTCTTAATACTATTAATCCAGCTCTTGGCCCTCAGGCAGCGGAGCCTTCTCTTGGGCCTCAAGATAGCTCAGGAACAAGTGGTAATACAAGCGGAAACAATACATCAGGAGCAGCAAATAATTCAGCGCAACTCGCGAATCTTCAGTCGCAAGAACAAGCAATTATTAATGACGAAGCTTCGTTAAATTCGATAACTCAAAATGGTGGCGCGCTTACACCTGCACAACAAGCTCAGTTAGAAGACGATAATACAAAACTCCAAAGCATACTAGATCAAATGAAAGCATTACAAAGTCAATAAAATCAGCATCCACCATAGTACAGATAAATCGTTTTTCCAGTAAATAGTATCCACTAAGCCGTATAACAACATTGCAATAAGCGCTAATGCAATTATTCTTTGTTCTGATATTTTTGACTTTATTGAGGTGCGAATAGCCATATAATTTACATATATAAAGCTAAGAAGCCCTAAAATACCTAGGTTCAGCCAGAAAGAGATAATCCAGTTATGGGGGTCCCGAAATACGAATTCTGGCTGCGGTGGTCTCTTGGTTTGTTGGATTGATTGAGGTAATTGATTATAGATAGCGAATTCTTGATGCAATTCTGCTTGATACGCCGGTTCAAATTGTCCCAGACCAACTCCGAATAACGGATGCTGCATAATAAGCCGAATGCCAATATCCCACAGCTGAAGACGGACGGTTGCGGAATTAGTTGCATGTGGATGAAGAAGAGGAGAAATAAGATATTGAACGCGACCGGAGAAAAGCAAAATAATTCCGGAAGTAATAATTAAACAAATAATCAGCCATATTCCAGCTTGCCCTGCCCTCACCCTAACCCTCTCCCCAATTGGGGAGGGGGGGGTTTTACTAATATACGCTATAAGCAATGTTCCAATAATCGCCAATATTGCTCCTATAGACTGGGTGGCAATAATGCCAATTATCATAATTGCCGTACACGTAAAATATATTTTATTTTTTAGCTGAACGCCTCTATATAAAGCAATTATTACGATAGGAACTAGAAATAACGCTAGAGAATTTGGAACGTCATAGAGGGATTTAATACGAGCGAGAGTACCAATCTGAAGAATTCCTAACGCCGCGAACACTGTTCCAGAACAAATAAGGGAATCGAGGATACGATTTTTTATAATTGAGCCAGTTTGGGATGCGCTTGCAACAAAAAATCCAAATATTGCCGGCACAACTATCCAACTTTTTAAAATGCCTAGGCTTGTACGTAATTCTTGAGATATTAAGGTGGCTATACATGCAGATAGTAAAAAAATACAGACAGCAATAAGAGAGTTTTTAGGAAATGCATATAATGTTGTTATCCAAGAATTCCGAACGGAGCCTGAACAGAGCCCTAGTATCAATAAAAAAAGAATACATATTTCAAGGAGATTAGTTGGAATGCCGATTAGGGAGAAGCGGATGATATACAGTGGCAACATTCCTGCTGTTATAAGCAGTAAGTTTGTGTATAGGCTTTTATTCGCTTGGCGATTCATATGCTGACTAATGCTGAAATAAGTAAAAACGGAATCAAAAGATGCGGATACAGAAGACTGTTTTCGAACTGTGAATGAACAAGCAGTGCAATTGCGCTCCATATGTAGAGCAAAGATTCTTTGCGTGAAGAGAGTATCCACGATGCAGCATGCCAATACAATCCAAACAAGATAGGAATCAGAAATAGCGCAGTGCCTATAATTCCCGTAGTAACAAGGAGGGTTATGATACTATTATCGGAACCTGCTCGGGAATGAATTGAAAAGTCTTGGATCAATCCTGCATCTTTGGCGCTGAATTGATATGCGTTATATCCGACACCAAATACTATATTCGGCTCAACCATGCGGCGCCATACTTCTTTATATGCCTCAGTGCGAATTGAAACAGTAGGGTCGTGTGTAAAAAGTTTTACAACCCTATCAGAAAAAACTCCGGAAATTGTTACTACGAGTAAAATACAAATTACAATGAATACGTGTATAGCTTTTTTCCATGCCTGGGAAAGTGAGGTAGTTAGGAAAAAGAAACACCCTGTTACGAGCATTGCTGCTATGCATGCAATCCACGAACTTCGGGAGGCTGTCAGCAGTAATGCGCCACATGATAGTACGAAAAGTGGAATCTTGAAACGAGACCAATAGAGCGCAGGCATCATTCCGATTACGATAAACGCGCCGAAAAAATTAGGATCAAACCATGTTGATATCATTCGATGAATGTGCGGATCCCACCCATTGATATTTCCGACAAGGGAGGGGAATATAAAAATCTGCATATACCCTAAAGTAATGAGCATCCAGTACGTACTGACGAAACCCTTTCGAATAAATTCTTTGCCCGACTTAACACTTCCAAACATTGCCGCCATAGGAAATACGAGCAATACGCCAAAAAGCCTAACCCAATATAGAAATGCGATAGCAAAAGAATGAATCCCGAGCGCCCGTTCGTGCAAAGCAAGCAGCAAAAAGGAATAGAGCAGAAATGGAAATATGCATATGCCATAGAATGTAGAAGACTTTGACACGGTAAGCGGTTTATTCCGAACAACTACAGCAAAAAACAAAGATAGCGCTACAATTGGAATAACGATATCGCTGATTAGAATCCCTCCTCCTTGGCCTGTAATAGGAAGGCGAAGTGTTTGCCCAATCATCAAAGAAAGAAATAGCGCGCTAAACGCCCAAGCAGGACGAAACAGCAAGAGTATGAAAATGCCTGAGACTATCGCGCCAACGGACGCAATAATCGGTATATTCGTCGCAATAGAAGATGACAGATACATACAACAGGGGGGTAGTACTTTTGAAAGTACCTGTTTGCAGAGCTGTCGTATAGTTCCGTTTTGCGTTGTTGATCAGTACTACTTGCGCCTCTGCTATGCAATATTCGTGCATTTGGATCGATATATACGTTATATCCAGCTCCACGAACCCGTTTACATATATCAATATCTTCCCAGTAGAGGAAAAACTCGTCATCGAATCCCTCTATTTGTTCAAAAACACTCCGTTTTATTATAAGGGCACCGCCCGAAACCCAGGCAACTGGAATAATAGTACGCGGCTTCTGTATAGGATACATATGTCGAAATATAATACTCAAAAGAGTTATATCGTTTCCATACGCATCTCGTTCCATTATTCCACGCTGATCTACCAGCATGACCCCCATAATACCCGCCTGAGGATATTGTTTTATAGAAGCTCGGATAGCATTGCCGGTTCCAGGTAATAATTGCGTATCAGGGTTTAGGAAAAGGATGTAATCAGTGTCTAGATGGGATGCGGCTCGATTCGCCGCATACGCAAAGCCTTTGTTATCTCTAAGGGCAATATATTGGCAGCTTTCTCGCTGAAGAATAGCCGTGGTTCGGTCTGAAGATGCGCTATCTATGATCCGAATTGTGGTAAACCCTTCTCGTATAACGCTCGCTAGGCATGCAGCAATCTCGTGTTCACTGTTATGGGTTACTATAACTACTCCAATAGTCATAGTGAAACACGATGAACATCTCGGAGAGCTTTTGCGATATTTTTATGACGACGGCCGGAACATACCACATGCCAATACTGCCGAACCTTATTGCGTATTATCCAATATAATCCCCAAGGAAACGCGAGTCGTTCCAGAATATATGCGCCATTTCGTACTAAATAATATAGTTTTTGATCAGTTACTTCCTCAGTGTTGTCAGGATGCGTAAATCCAAGATGGGGAATTTCTTTTATTTCCCCTCCTACTTTCTTGGCGTGTATGCTCAACAGAACATCCTCCCAATACATGAACAATCCTTCCACATTTGAAATTGCGTCAAAAAATGAAGGCCGTACCACCATGCATGCCCCATCAATATATGGCAAAGAGAAGAGGGGATGATTGCCATTTATATGAGCTCGCCCCGTAAAACAAGATATTGTTGCCATACGAGGGCCAGACAACACGGAACTTCCGCCATGCTTGTGCCACCATGACTCGATAGTTGCTAAAAAATTGCTTGAGACTTTCGCGTCATTGTTCATGAGAACAAGTAATGCATTTTTTTTCATATCTAAACTATGAATCCCATACCGTAATCCTGCGATATAGCCCCTATTAGTTGCCGGCTTAACACATGTAACATGCTTATTTTTATACAAATATGGCTCAGAATCATTGTTCACTACCACTATTTTATCTGGAATACGCATGCCGGATACAAGAGAATCTAGTAATCGAGTAGTATGCTCTGGGCTGCCGAAATGGACAACTACAACAATAATTGATGTTGTTTGTGGAATTGGTGTGGACAAGTCTGTGGATAAGGTTGGTTTTTTTGTGAACATGATGCGTATTCTGTAA
>DATIIA010000041.1:0-1538 GCA_035480115.1 Candidatus Anderseniibacteriota bacterium
CTGAACCCGATTCAAAAATGACATCAGTAGAAGAAGTGGGCGGCCCAGAACTATCAGCCCCTCCGGATCCTGTGCTTGACCATGTGCTTGCCGCAGACCAGTTACCACCTGCAGATTTTGCATATAAAGTATTTGCATGAGCGGAAGCGGAGAAAAAAATCATGCCCGATATCACCAAGGCAAAGACCACTACAAATCTACGGATACCAAAAAAAATGGACATACGCTCCATGTGGCTTAGTGTAGCAGAGTACAAGCAATCTAACTCAGTCTCTTTTGCACACCCCCCACATGCTCCGTTTGACGTTTTTTGGCTCTTTTGATACACTATTGCCATGAAACAAAACCAGTACGAACTGACATACCTGATCGATCCGCGTATGAACGAGGATGATCGAACATCGCTTAATAGCGCCATAGATCAACATGTTTCTGAATCATCAGGAACGATATTGCATAATTCCCCTGCCTTAAGAAAAAAGCTCGCATATCAGGTTAATCATCAAGATTCTGCATTTATGCGAATTATGAATATCGAACTGCCTACTGAAAAAGTATTGGAATTCACTAATTTCTTGAAAAAATCCCAAGGAATTCTTCGCACAACCCTCCTAGCAACTCCAAAACGGACACGAATTACACCAGAAATTCTTGAAAAGCATGGCAAGAAAAAAGGGAAAGACGGATTTGTGAAACATGATAAAAACAAAGAAGCACAAAAAGCCCCTAAAAAAGAAGTAACCATGCAGGCAGTAGAAAAAGGAATTGAAGAAGCTTTAACAGAAGAAGTTGTATAACACTATGGATTTAAACAAAGTCATGATTATTGGACGGTTAACTCGAGATCCAGAAGCTCGGACCACTCCTCAAGGTACACCAGTTACTTCGTTCTCTGTAGCAACCGGAAAAGTATGGAAAGACCAATCAGGCACACAACAGGAAAAAACGGAATTTCATAACATTGTTGCATGGCGCAGATTGGCTGAAATTGCAGCGCAATATCTTACCAAGGGCCGCCAAGTATATATTGAAGGATCCTTGCAAACACGCAGCTGGGATGATGCAACCTCTGGACAAAAACGATATCGGACGGAAATTGTTGCCGATAATATGATTATGCTTGGAAATAAATCGGATGGCGGAGCGCCAAGCATGTCGTCTGGAGCAACATCTTCTTTTACTCCCGTTGCACAATCGCAGCCAGCAGCAGAGCAGGAACAAATGGCGCCAGCAGGACCGATTGCAGACGAAGAAATTCGAATAGAAGATATCCCTTTTTAATACCCTATGATGCAAAAACAACAACGACAATACCCAACCGAGTGCATAATGTGCGCTGAAAAATTGCATGAAATTCCGATGCAAGATACGGAACTTCTGCGAAAATTCATGAGTGGACAAAATAAGATTTTGCCTCGTAGAAAAACAGGTGCATGCGCAAAACATCAACGAGTTATCTCTCGCGAAATCAAACGCGGACGAGATATGGGCATTCTGCGATTTAGAGGGCAATAGAATATAGCTCTCCCCCTTACAAA
>DATIIA010000042.1:0-6901 GCA_035480115.1 Candidatus Anderseniibacteriota bacterium
ACTGGAAAGTCATCATTATGTAAACATCTCAACTCATTAGGTTATATTGCCTACGATATTGATGCAGTGCCTGGCTTATGCAGTTGGCGTAGCAAGAAAACTGGTGAGATAGGGGACTATTATCCGAATATTGGCAGAGAATGGTTGGACCAGTACGACTGGATATGCGATGAAGAAAAACTTAAAAAACTTTTTGTTAATAATAAGGACGTCTTAATTTGTGGTATCTCATCCAATCAAAAAAAGTTATTACCCCTCTTTGAGAAGGTCATTCTTTTGACCCTAGACAATGATTTGCTTCGGCAGAGGTTAGCAAACCGCACCGGTGAAAATGAGTTTGCTAAAACTGAAAGTGAGCAACTGCACATTCTTGAATGGAAAGATGACTGGGAAAAAGAAACGCTAGAGGCAGGTGCAGTACAGATAAATGCTAATCAGCCACTAGAGAGTATTGTGAAAGAAATTTTGGAATTACTTGTCTAAATAGGTTTGCGTATAAAGACCGATATTCTGCCCCTTAAAATTCAGTTCAAACCGTTTTACCTGATGACCTATCTGCTTTGCGTATTCCTCTAGTGAGTCCAGCCAGTTTATATCTGCTTGAGGAATGATTGGCTCATCAATCACACAGCATGGCAAAAGTACAAAATCCTTATGGTACTCAGCCGTAATATCAATGATGTTCATATTTGAGCCGTGCGTGTGCAGCCCGACTATTAAGTTAAAATCTTTTGCCATCTCTTTGACAAAGCCCTTACTTATTCGGGGTACCGTTTCCTCTGATTTAATCTTATGGCGTTTTCCACTAAGGTCTTTGTATACCTTGGGCAACGGTTGGTCATATGGGTCAATAACAATAGCATCATACCCACTTTGCCGAAGTAAATAGGTCAATAATCCTTTTCCACCCCCAACATCAGCAACGCGACATGCGGGATAATGAGTAATAATCCACGTATGAAGTAGCTGGAAACGGAATCTCTTTAGTTTTCTTAACTCATTTGGCATATGAACATGGCAGCATAGCTGAACTACATTAATTGTACAATATGGTGAATAGGGGGGTGGGTAGCTTTATCTGACTTTTTCTTTTACCAGGTTCTCACTTCAACTACTGCAGGGAGCATTTGACAGAAAGTACCTTTTTATATATCCTGTTTGCAAGTCAAACAAGCGTTGTTTGATAGATTTGTTCTTTAGAAAGGAGAATTGAGTTGAAGGAAATAGAAATATTAGGTATCGACATCGGTGGAGTGATTACAGCTGGAGGCAACGAAATGTTTACTGATAACTTCTTAGAGGTTCAGGCGATGCCTGACTGCTTTGAAGTTATTCAGCGTCTCGTTACGGAGCGGTTTGGTGAACGAGTGTATCTCGTTTCCAAATGTGGTATGAGAATGCAACAGAAGAGCGTGGAATGGCTATGCCATCACAACTTCTTCGATCTGACCGGTGTAAAATCCGATCATGTTGAGTTCTGCCAACATCGGAGCGGAAAAGCTCCCATCTGTGATCGACTCGGAATTACTCACTTTATTGATGATCGGTTGGAAGTGTTGGGCTATCTAACTTCGGTTAGCAACATCTACCTCTTCCGTCCGAAGCCAAGTGAAGTGAATCGTTTCTCTCACCATCTACCAAAAGTTCGACAAATGAACTCGTGGCGAGACATTCTCAAGGAGCTTGTAGCATGAACCTAGGCCAGCATTCATACGAATGTTAGGCCTTTCGTTTTTATATTTAACAAAATAACTAGGTTCTCACTTTTTCTATTTCGGGGAGCCAACTCTTGACAAATATCTCTAGATGTAATATATAGTATATGTCTAATGAAAGACATGAAAAAGGCTCCTAACCATGAGGGAAGTATTATGAACTTTGAAAATCTGGACAAAGCAATTTTGAGAGCTCGTGAAATGGATTGGAATAAAGTCCTTCGTCTCACAATATCAGATGTGCGTATCGAGATTGCAAAAAACAGCATTAATTTCCTGCGAAGCGATTCTGATGAATTGCGGGAGCCTTCTTCGGTTGGAAGGTTGCAAAATTATCAAAACTACACAAAAGCTACATACGTAGCCAAGCAACTCGCCTTCTTCCTTACTCAGTATTATACTTATGGAAATGACCGCGAAGAAAAAACGTGGCATTTCACTGAAGAGGGTGTGAGCGACCTTCTGGCACAATGTGGAACGAATGTCTTAGAAATCATTGAGCTACTAAAAAAGGCAAGTTCAATTGAGACGGAGGAGCTGTTGAAAATCGGTGCTCTGGGATGTGCAATTGCAAGATTAGCCGGAGCAGAAGAGGGAGGATAACTCTCTATAAACCATGTTTCATTAAGCTCGTTTGCACCATTGCGAATGAGCTTTTTTATTTATCCAAAAGTTCTCACTTAGTTCTTATTTCCACTTTCGATATTTCCAGATACACTTGGTTTTATGGCAGAAGAACGATTAGAAGAAATACGAGCATTGCGGTTAAAAAAGCGCAGCGAGCTTATTGCTGCTGGGAAAGCGCCATATCCGGTAGAAGTTCGGCGTAGCATAACGCTTTCAGAGCTTTCCGATGATTTTGAAAATAAAGTCCAAGATGAAAGCGCGGTTATAGTGCTCGGGCGCATCTCGGCTATCAGGACTCATGGCAGCATTGCGTTTGTTGACATTGTTGATGATGGCGGAAAAATGCAATTGCAGTTTACCGAAGAACTATTAGGCGACCGATTCGCTGAATTATCTGAATTTGATTCTGGGGATTTTATTGAAGCAATAGGCGTTCCTGTATTTAGCAAGCGTGGAGAAAAGACGATTATGGTTACGGAATGTTCGATGGCAAGCAAAGCAATTCGGCCAATTCCGAGTACGTGGTTCGGGTTAAAAGATATCGAACTTAAATCTCGACAGAGAGAATTAGACTTGCTCACAAATCCTGACTCTAAAGAAGTTGTACAAAAACGATCAAAAACAATTTCGTTTATCCGTTCCTATTTAGAGCGAAAAGGATTCATGGAAGTGGAAACACCTATGTTGCAGCCAATTCCAGGGGGAACTCTAGCTGCGCCATTTTCAACACATCACAATGCGCTTGATGCGGATCTATTTTTACGAATCGCTCCTGAATTATATTTAAAGCGATTACTAATAGGGGGCTTTGAAAAAGTATTCGAGATTGGAAAGAATTTCAGAAATGAAGGTATAGACAAATCGCATAATCCGGAATTCACCATGCTCGAATTTTATTGGGCGTATGCAGATTACGAAGATTTAATGGATATGGCTGAAGATTTATTATCAAAAACTGCATTTGCTAGTGCTGGATCATATGACGTTCCAAGAGGCGACACTACCATATCATTTAAGCCGCCATTTAAACGATATTCGTATACGGAATTAATTAAAGAGAGAACTGGAATAGATGTGATGACAGAAAAAGACCCTGCAGTGTATAAAGCAGAATTAGAAAAACATGGCATACAAGCCCCAGACGTTGAAAATTACGGAAAGCTTGTAGACGAGCTATATAAAGAAATTGTGAGGCCGACATTACTCGAGCCAACTATACTATATGATTATCCCGTAGAGCTTGTGCCTCTTGCAAAGAAAAAGGCCAGCAATCAGAATATTGCGGAAATGTTCCAGTTAGTAGTTGCTGGAATGGAACTTGTAAAAGCATATTCCGAACTCAATGATCCGGTAGAACAGCGGGAACGATTTGTGGAACAGCAAGCAGAACGTGATAAAGGGGATGCGGAAGCTCACGCAATCGATGAATCATACATACGAGCACTTGAATATGGAATGCCGCCAGCTGCAGGGTTCGGATTAGGCATTGACCGCTTTGTTATGTTGCTTACAAACTCCACGCATTTGCGAGATATTATTTTATTCCCGCTGTTAAAAGAAGAAGAAACATTATGATTGATATTAATTTGCTGAGAAGCGAAGAAACTCGAGAGCAAACTATTGGTGCTTTAGAAAAACGGGGAGTAAGCCTTGAACAAATTCATGCATTGCTTGAGCTTGATGATGCTTGGAGGGAAAAATCGGATCTCGTAGAACAGCTGCGGACTAAAAAGAAAGATGCTAGCAAAAAAATTCCCACTGCAACAGCAGAAGAAAAAACTAACATCCTCAAACAAATGAAAGCAGTAGATGCTGAAGAAAAAAATCTTGCTACCGAACTTCTACGAATTTCTGACTCTCGTACAGCGGCATGGGCAGCACTACCCAACATCCCGCTTTCAGACGTTCAAGCAGGCGGAGAAGAAGATGCGTTTGAGATTGCCGTAAGCGATGCAAAGATTCCCGATGTATCTGCAACCCCCAAACAGTACATGGAATTAATGGGAAGTAGGATCGATATGGAGCGAGGTTCCAAAGTTGCCGGAGCGCGTTTCACCTATCTTTCTGGAGACTTAGCTCGGCTAGAGCTCGGCATTGCAAGTTATGTTATGGATATATTGACTACGCAAGGCTTTACTCAAATTGTTCCTCCTGTATTACTCAATCAAGAGGCGATGGCAGGGATGGGATACTTAGACCAAGCAGGGGACGAAATATATAAAACTCAAGATGACTTGTATTTAGTTGGTACAAGCGAGCAATCTCTTGGGGCCATGCACATGAATGAAATATTAGATAGTAAGGATCTGCCTCTGCGCTATGCTGCGTTTACTCCATGTTTTCGGCGTGAAGCAGGAAGCCATGGCAAAGACGTAAAAGGAATTTTACGTTTGCATCAATTCGATAAAGTAGAAATGTTCAGTATTACAACACGAGAAGAATCCGAAAAAGAACATCAATTTTTACTATCTCAACAACGAGCGATTATGGATTCGTTGAAATTACCATACCGAATTATTCGGCTTGCTGCTGGAGATTTAGGAGCACCATCAGCAAAAACATACGACATTGAAACATGGATGCCGAGTGAGCAAAAATATCGCGAAACGCACTCCACCAGCAATACAACAGACTATCAATCAAGACGCCTCAACATTCGATACAAGTCAAAAGAAGGTGAAACTACAAAAGTACATATGTTAAATGGAACTGCTGTCGCATTATCTCGACTTTTAATAGCACTGATTGAAAATCATCAGCAACCCGATGGCTCTGTGAAGCTTCCAGAATGCCTCTATCCATATCTTCCGTTTCAAAACCTTGCACCTGCGGTAGAATAACAGCATGAATAGCGTTCGATGGCGCGTTGTAGTTCGCAGATTGATGGGTTGGTCATCCATCGCTTTTTTGATATGTATTATCATTGTTCCGATTGCGATATTTACATGGCTTTTATTTTTTACAAAAACGTTTTCTATTACTGCCATCACTATTGTTGATGCAAAACCAAACACGGAATCCACTGTGCGCAGCATTGCAGAGAAAACCTTGGGCAGTAATGTATTATTTGCTCAAACGAAACCTATTGAACGGGCAATTCTGCAACAAGTTACACAAGTTCGAGATGTACATATTATTAGAAAACTACCCGGAACATTAAAAATAATCATTCAAGAAAAAACGCCTGTATTCCTTTTGCTTTCGGGAGGAACATACTATTTCGTAGACGATAAAGGCATAGCATATGAAGAAGCGTCCCTTGATGTGCTTCCGGGAGTCGTATTGCCTGTAGTAAAAAATTCTGATAAAAATGCTCATGTAACATTAGGTGCTCAAGCAGTCGATGACCAGTTTATTGGATTTATCACAGAAGCTCTTAAGAAAATTCCGGACAGTACAAGTTCACAGGTGGTAGAAATACAAATTCCATCTCTGGAAACTCGAGAAGCTCATTTTTTACTGGATAAAAATTGGACGCTTCTCATGGATACGACTCGATCCGCAGATGACCAACTAGATATTCTTAAAAGGCTGCTGGAAAATACTATTACAGCGCAGGAGCAGCAAACATTGCAATATGTTGACTTACGAATTCCGAATAGAGTATATTACAAATCTAGACTTTCTAGTTGATCTTTGAATACACGGACAGCGGCGAACCTCCCCTTGCCCTAACAGCAAGTGTGATCATGCCTGCCGCTGTCCGTGGGTATCGCTGCCCCCACCAGCCGTCGAGCTTCATAAATAGCTCCGGCTGGTGGGGTGTTTTTTATTGCACTGAAAATTCCCGAACAATTATATCCCCTTGATATACGAATACTTCAGGAAATATTTTTTTATCAACCTCTTTCCAATTTCGCGGTGCTTGAAAGGGAGTTTCCGTGTATCCTGTGGTATCAACAACCCAGACTGTGCCAGAATATGCCTTGATATCGCTAGGACCTATAATATCGCTGGATTCTAAGATTGGTCCACCACTAAAATGAGAAAGCTCCCCAGTTTGAGAATATAAATGAGGGATAGCAGGGGACAAAAATTCATTAGTCGCATAATTAAGGATTGCAAAATATACATACGGCGAGCTAACAAGAACAGGATCGCTGTTTGATCGTTGCTGAAATACATACTCTGTTGCCCCATGAGCACCGGGCTTATGAGGAATATCTAGATCATTCCAATAGTTTATAAAACTTGCAGATAATGCAAGCACAGCAATTATTATTACAACTTTTCTGATTATTTTATGAGAGATCTGTATAATTGCATACGCAAGACCACAAAAAACGAATATGCCTGCAAAAGCAAAAAATCGATCGTTATATAAACTTCTTCCAGAAAGAGAAACAAGAACTCCGCTCATAAATGGGACAAACCCAAGGAGCGCAGTAAAGACGGCTGCGTCTTTTTGCTTGCTTCTATGCAAAAGAAACCATATCCACATTCCAATAGTTCCGATTAACGGAAGAATGGACAACACAACAATGGGCCAATGATGGGGAGGAATTTCCTTTATAGGGATAAAAAACTGGTAAAACGTATCGGGAACAGAAGTAATAGAT
>DATIIA010000043.1:0-6886 GCA_035480115.1 Candidatus Anderseniibacteriota bacterium
GAGGCAAACTCACCGGATATATCCGTTACTGCTGGGTCGGATACTATCACCTTTACTGGTAGCTCAGGACTTCATAATATTGACTTTACAGGTTTTACTGGCGCACTGACGATTAACGCGTATACGGTATATGGAAACTACACCTTTTCTTCAGGGATGTCTTTTACTGGTACCGCCGGTAGTAGTATTACATTTGCCGCAACATCGGGAACAAAAACAATAACTACAAATGCCCAATCAATAAGCAATAATTTTATATTTAATGGTGTCGGTGGTACATGGCAGTTCGGGGATAATCTCACCATGGGTTCGGCTCGACAGATAACGCTTACAAACGGCACACTTGATGGGAATGGTAAGGATGTAAGTATTGGATTTTTCAATGCATCAAATTCAAACGTGAGAACGTTAACGTTTGGAACAGGACAATGGTCTATCACAGGAAACGCAGGCACAGTATGGAATTGTGGAACCGCAACGAATTTTACGGTTAATCGAGGCACACATCCTGTGAATTTTACGTATTCTGGTTCTACTGGAACACGAACATTTAGTATGGGCTCAACTGGTGCAACTGAATCAAACTCCATTGACTTCTCTATTACCGCAGGTTCTGACACGGTGAACTTTAGTGGAAGTTCCACAGCTCGTGACTTAGATTTCACTGGGTTTTCTGGAACATGGAACAACAACAATTTCTTTGTATATGGAAACTTAACATGGGCATCAGGGATGACTATTGGATCCGGCGCATCTGCTATTACGATGGCTGCAACATCTGGAACAAAAACCCTTACAACGAATGGGAAGACCTTAGATTTCCCTTTGATATTTAATGGAGCTGGAGGGACATTCCAACTTGGAGATAATCTCACAATGGGAGCTACGAGAACACTTACTCTTACAAATGGGACATTTAATTCTAATAATAAAACTATTACTATTGGGGGATTTGCTACCTCAAATTCTAATACTCGTACGTTTACCTTAGGGACAGGCGCAATGACTCTCACGGGTACTGGAACGGTATTTAGTTGTGCGAATAGTAGTGGCCTTACGCTGAATCAAACCGGAACTATTGTTGTCAGTGATACTTCAGCAACTGCGAAGATTTGGAACGGTGGTAATGGCGCTACATGGGGCCCAGTTACTATTAGCGGTGATAATGTGACAATCAATGGCAGTAATACATGGTCTACACTTAACAATAATACGGCAGGCCTAACCACGGGCTTAGTATTCCAATCTGGTTTTACTCAAGTAATTACTACTGCATTTACAAGTAATGGTTCTGCAGGAAACTTAGCTAAGCTATCAGCGTCTACTCCAGGCTCTGCAGCAACACTTTCTAAATCGAGCGGCACTGTTTCTGTGGACTACATGAGCATTACGGATTCCGCTGCAACGGGAGGAGCAACATGGCTTGCGGGCTCTCATTCTACTGATGGGGGCGGGAATAGCGGTTGGCAATTTATCCTCGCGCCATCTAACTTTAATGGTACTGCAGCATCCAATACTAGTATTACTTGGACGTGGACAGATAACAGTGATAATGAAACTGGTTTTAAGCTGTACGACTCATCTAACACTCTCATCGCCACCATTGCCGCCAATACAACTTCGTATACAGAAACAGGCTTAACAAGAGATACTAACTATACCAGATACCTTGTTGCATATAACAGTACGAGCACGTCTAATGCAACTAGTAATGTAACTGTTACCACGAACAGTAACAATCCTAATTCATTCTCTCTTATTTCTCCTGCAGATGGAGCGCTATCGGGTAGTGGGCTCCCGACATTCTCATTCTATAAGTCGACTGAAACAGCAGGCACTATTTCTTCATATACATTATATGTTGGGAATACTTCGTATACTGGAATTCCTGCAAGCGGTTCAGCAGCTTCAAGCCCTTCAACTTCGACTGATTATAAAGATACCTATACCGCGCAATACTTTAATGAAGGGGATGGAAATTCCACGAATGATACTATTTCAGTGACGTTGAAGGGGACTCCGATACCTGATGGAAAATATAGCTGGTATGTGAAGGCAATTGATACGGATGGAAATACTACTGTAACAGGAGATAGGACAATTCGTATTGACGCAACGAGGCCGGGTATCGGCACTCTTGTATTCTCTGGATCAGATATATCACCAACGCTTTCTACGACAGTTACAGATAATTACAGTTTGCACGGAGCAACAGTAACCTTAGAAAAAGCAAATAGCTTGTTTGGCGGAGTTGTATCTTATACAACAGTCGAAAATAAAACATATTCATTAAGCGGAACAAGTGAGGCGATTTCGTTTACTCCTAAAAGTAACCTTGTTGCAGGAAATTCTTATCGCTATACGGTCACAGTTACAGATAGCGCAGGGAATCAAACAACATCCATCACTACAAAAGGCACTACTTCTTCCCAACAACAATCTGGCCAGAATGTTGAATCATTGAATCCAGAAACTGCTTCTACGCAAGAAATTATTACCGCATTACGAGGAACGCTTCCGCCAAGTTTAATCAATATTCCGCAACTTGAGGCGCAAGCAGTTGTGAGGCGACAATTGCAGGCAGCGGAATTTCAAAAACTTCTGGATCGTATAAAAGGATACCTTGTAGCTCATCAAGGTTCGCTCATACGAGGCTGGTTAGCATGGTATGGGCCTTTTGAAGAGCAGTTTGATGGGTTTCAATATCGCGTAGCCTCTCTATTCCAGGGATATAATCAATTTGCATATCATGCAACAGGAGGATTTTTGGCATGGATACAGAATACACTTCGTGCAATCCGCATAGATGGCACAAATGCGTATGAACTTGCTGTGCAGAGCATAAAATTCACGCAGCAAGAACTCGCGTTAGCAGGTCAAGGCTTATTATCGAGCCAGCATACTCGTGTGGCGCAAGGGCTTGCAAATCGTCAGTTGATTAATAAGTACATCCATAATGTGCTTGACCCAATGAGATCGACTGGTACACAGATTGCACTCAAGATGCGATCAGTGTATGAGATAGTGTTTGATAAGGCTCCTACGAGAATTTCGAACCTTGCAATGACTAATCTTTCCCCCACCTCTGTAACGATTTCTTGGGACACGAATCATTTAACAAATCTTGGAAAAGTGAACTACGGCACATCAACGTCATATACTCAGGAAGCATTCGAGCAAAATGGGCTACGTGATCACCACGAGGTAACGCTGAATAATTTAAATCCTCAAACAACGTACTACTTTGAAGTAATGAACCATGATGGTTCATATGTATACGATGCATACTATACGGTCACTACCCCAGCAAGCGGTCAACAGGCCCCTGCTCCTCGCCTTGTTCCCCAAGATGCTGTTATCCAAGGCACAGCCCCTGTCCCTGTATATGAATCGCCGGACCCTGCAGCAAAGGTTGTGAAAACGCTGCTCCCGGGAACCATTCTTCGAGCATTAAAAGAACAAGAGGGATGGGTCTCCGTACTTCTCTTAAGCGGACAAGAGGTGTGGGTGCATTCTGATGCTGTAAAGCTTCAAGATCATATAGGGGCATCTGCTTCTGCTCAACATTAAGTTTTTGATATATACTATGCATATGAATATGAAGCGTTTCGGGAAGGTAGCACTATTTTTCTTTTTGCCATTCGTCGTGTTGATATGGACGAGTATCCCTGGTATTACCACGTACACTCTTCAAGTAGCATTGGCATTGCTCGTTATTTCTATTGCGTTGAGTTTTGTAAAAAATCCTAGTCTTGCGCTTCTGAAAAATGTTCTTCATACATTGATTATCCTCTTTTTGGTTGGAGGTACGAATTGGTTTGTTTCGCCATTTTTCTACTTGCTGTATCTGCTGCCTATTTATCTAGGGTTTTTATATGTGCCTTCTGTTGCATTTGGATTTCTTGCTGCGCTTCTCATTATTTTTGCATTTAGCGTTGGGGAGGTAGAAGTTGCATTCGATACCATGACCCTTCTTTCGTTGCTTCTCGTTATTCCTCTTGTTATCTATTTGCGTAAAAAATATTTGGTACTTAAGCAAACTGATAAAGATATTCTTATTTTGCAAGAGGAAACCGGAATTAAAGATGCAGATACGATTGCTGCTCTACTTTCTAATAGAATTACAAATCTTGGTGTTACGATTCGTCAGCCACTTTCATTTATTAAGCAAGCAGCGACCGTGTTGTTAGAGGAAGACTTAAGTCCAAAAGAGGCTACTGAATATATTAAGCGCATTCATTCTACCGCAAAAGAATCATTGGAAGATATTCGCCAGTTCGAAGGTGATACGAGCGCAAATGAAGTGTTGAAAAACCCTACGAAGCAATTAGAGAAGGAAGAAAAAGCTGAACCTAAAATAATTAAGAAACCATAGCTATGGCAAAAATACTTATTGTTGAAGACGACCAATTTATCCGAGAAATGTATAATCTTGTGTTACAGAAGGCTGGCCATGAGGTAACTGAAGCGCTCGATGGAAAAGTTGGGCTTAATCTGGCGACAGAGGGAGGCTATGACGTTATTCTTCTTGATTTGATGATGCCGAACCTAGATGGCCTTGGATTTTTGCAGGGATTAAAAGATAATCCGCCGAAGAAAAAGAATGGGAATATTATCGTGCTCTCTAACCTCGCATATAGCGATGCAAAAGACAAGGCTATTGCCCTAGGTGCATTCGATTTCTTAGTAAAAGCGGACTTGGATCCTAAAGATGTTCGTGCTGCTGTAGATAAGGCACTTAAAGGCTAGTTTTAGACGCTAAATTTAAATACAAATATATCTCCGTCTTGGACGATATATGTCTTTCCCTCATCTCGAACTTTTCCCGCAGCTCGCGCAGCTGCATATCCCCTGAGGGCAATAAGGTCGTCATACGCAACAGTTTCGGCTCGGATAAATCCTCGTTGCATGTCGCTATGGATTTTACCTGCTGCAACAGGAGCAGTGCTGCCTCTTTGAACAGTCCATGCGCGGGTTTCATCTTTTCCGGTTGTAAAAAATGTAATAAGTCCGAGCAGTTCGTATCCTGCACGAATTAATCTGTGCAAGCCTGTTTCTTTGAGTCCGTATTCTTCAAGAAATATATTCTGTTCTTCAGCAGAAAGCTGTGCAATCTCTTCTTCGATTTTAATTGAGAGAGGCAGAAAGTTTTCTGGGTAGCTATTCTGAAGTTGCTCTTCGCTTACGTTTGCTACGTACATCATTGGCTTCATAGTGAGGAGCGAAGTTCCCTGTATGAGTTCATGTTCTTTTTCGGAAAGCTCAACGTCTCGTGCAGGTAGTCCTTGCTCGAGTTGCGCTTCAATTTTTTTAAGAACAAGCAATTGCGCCGATGCATCTTTAGCTTCCACTCCTTGGCCCTTCGAAATCTTTTCAGCATTTTGAATTAATTTTTGTGTCGTTGCTAAGTCGGCTAATGCAAGTTCTGTATTTATTGTTTCCGCGTCGCTTGTTGGATTTACTGAATTGTCTACATGAATAATTTCTGGATCATTGAAAAATCGAATCACATGAACAATGGCATCAACTTCCCGAATATGTGATAAAAACTTATTTCCCAATCCTTCACCCTTATGCGCATCTCTTACTAAGCCAGCAATATCCACAAACTCAATAGTTGTTGGAACGGTTTTGGCGGATTCTGAAAGTTTGGTGAGCACATCTAATCGTCCATCTGGCACAGGCACTACGCCTACATTTGGTTCTATAGTGGTAAATGGGACATTTCGCGCAGCTGCGGCTTGTTTAGTAAGTGCATTAAACAAAGTAGATTTTCCAACGTTGGGCAAGCCAACAATTCCGATTTTTAACATATTTTGGTATTTTGGCTTAGAATACTCATATAATAGCCTTTTGAACGTATCACATCCTGCTATATTTGACAAGAAATATAAAATGATATATAATGATAGAATACCAATTTCGGTATGTTCTTTTCTTCTAGTAAGGAGATGACGCCATGACACAGATCATGACCCCATCCGCAGACAGGAAGCTGATGACTGACGGCCAGATTGATAAGGCTGTCGAAGCGTATCGCGCTATGTTGCGCAAGCATCGAAACGAGCTTGGCGCAGAAGCAACGCAACAGGTTCTGGGTTCCGACAATTACTTAAACGAGCAGGTCGGCGTATTTCGACGTCACATCGAGGCAGTCAGCAATTTCATTGTCCGTCACGTCAAAGTGGATCGAAGCCGTACTCCGCAACAAGCAATCAAGGCCACGGGCCGCGTCCTCTATCTGAACGACAGCGTGGTCGAAACCATGCCAAAGGAAGAAGGCGAAGAAGCAGACGTTTGCTTCTTTGAGCCGGAGCCGTCGGAATATACCAGGCCTGGTTTCATCAACGATGATGACCTGCAGAAGGCATTGGAGCGTCGTGGTCTCGTCCATGACCCCATCGCCGTGGCAGCCGCGAATGAGGAAGATCCCGCCTTCGCCGATAAGCACCCCAATGGTACTCAATGGAAGGATGCCAACGGCAAGTGGTGCTACGCGACCTTCCGCAGGTGGCGTGACGAGCGCCGTGTGGACGTCTTCCGCGGTGGCAATGGCTGGGGTGACGGTTGGTTGTTTGCTGGTGTCCGCAAGAGTCCTTTGCAGTCAGAGCCTTTGGTCTAAAGCACTTGGTTGCTTTGATCTTTGTCCTTACGTCGCGTGCTTTTTTGCCCGCGACGTTTTTTTGTTAAAGCGGATGCCCGAGTATCCCTAACTCTATTAACCCGATAATGATTAAATAGATAGCTATGAGGTAATTGAGAAATTGGGGAAATATGAGTATAAGAATTCCGGCAATAAGCGAAGTTATCGGGCTGGCTGTTTCAACTCCTATGGTCATAGTGGTGGGAAAGGGTATGCAGTATTTGTACGATTGGGCTATGAGGC
>DATIIA010000044.1:0-10520 GCA_035480115.1 Candidatus Anderseniibacteriota bacterium
AGGCAATCAGACGCTGGGGAGAATGTTTAATGTAATCGGAGAACCTATTGATAGCATGAACGGTACGTTTAAAGAGAAGATGCCTATTCATCGATCGGCTCCATTGTTTATTGAACAAGATACCAATGTTGAAATTTTTGAAACAGGAATTAAGGTTATTGATTTAATCGCTCCTATTACCCGCGGAGGGAAAGTCGGATTGTTCGGAGGCGCAGGAGTAGGCAAAACTGTTTTGATTACAGAGCTAATCCATAATATTGCGTCTGAGCATGGAGGTACATCCGTATTTGCTGGAGTAGGGGAGCGGACACGCGAAGGCAATGACTTATATCATGAAATGAAACAGTCTGGAGTACTTGATAAAACGTCGTTAGTGTTCGGGCAAATGAATGAACCGCCCGGAGCTCGATTGCGAGTAGGTCTTACTGCATTAACGATTGCGGAATCGTTCCGCGATCAAGGACAGGATGTTTTATTCTTTATCGATAATATTTTCCGCTTCACTCAAGCAGGAGCTGAAGTGTCTGCTCTGTTGGGGCGTATGCCCTCAGCAGTTGGGTATCAGCCGAACTTAGCCCAAGAAATGGGGCAGTTGCAAGAACGCATTACCTCAACCACTACCGGATCCATTACCTCTGTACAGGCCGTCTATATTCCAGCAGATGATTTAACCGACCCTGCCCCTGCTACGACATTCGGACACTTGGATTCTACTATTGTTTTGTCGCGTCAGTTGGCAGAGCTCGGTAATTATCCAGCTGTTGATCCGCTTGATTCTACTTCCACAATTTTATCAGCTGCTATTGTAGGGGAGGAACATTATGAAGTTGCTCGAGGTGTTCAGCGGTTGCTGCAGCGATATAAAGACTTGCAAGATATTATTGCAATTCTTGGAATGGAAGAATTATCTGATCAAGATAAATTAGTGGTGAGTCGGGCACGGCGTATTCCGCGATTTTTATCGCAGCCATTCACTGTTGCAGAAATATTCTCTGGCATTCCAGGCACTCATGTGAGCCGTGCAGATACTATTCGAGGATGCAAAGAGATTTTAGACGGAAAGCACGATGATAAGCCCGAGTCCGCTTTTTATATGAAAGGTCGTATCGAAGAGGTGAAATAAAAATATGGCACGATCTTTTACGTTCGAATTAATTACTCCAGACGGCTTAAAATATGAGCATGAAGTATATCAAGTGCTTATTCCGACGATGAATGGCACTATTGGCGTATTACCTGGTCATGAAGCGCTTATTACTATTGTCAAACCAGGCGTGTTATCAATATATCCTCATGCAGACTTGTTGCCAGATACTGTAGAACACTTAGCTGTACTAGGAGGGTTTGCAGATATTTCTGGCAAGCGCGTTCGAATGCTTGCTGATAATGCAGAATACGCGCACGAAATTGATGAACTAAAAGCGCAAGAGGCGCTTGCAAATGCGTTAAACATACAAAGCGAAGCGAAAGATCAGGTTGCGATGAGCGAGGCAGTTGGCATTATTGAGCGAGAAGCGACGCGGCTAAAAGTTGCTGGACTTAAGCGCAGCAAATCTTCCAGGTCTTTCTAATTTTTATTTTAAGATAACCATAGACCTAACATAGTTGAGTCCATAGCTTCTGTTTTGTCCGAGCGGATCTTGCATTAAGTATGAATTACCAGATTTTCCTTGCAACACAATAAAATGTGAAGAACCATCTGAATTAATTGCGCCGACTTGCGGCAAATAAATACTTACAATCACCGGATGCCCAGTCCTAAGTTCATCGTCGACTACAGACCAGTCTACTGCGCGCTTATCCTGAATAGATAATCCAATTCCGCCTGCGATCGCTCCTGTGACTGCATACCCGCCTCGAGTAAACCAGCTTGGATGGTTTGCAATTTGAGACGGTGTTATGTGATGGCCATAATAGGTTGCAACCATTGCCATAGATGTTATGAAGCATCCGTAATCATGCACTGTGTATGGGCTGTATCCTAATGTATCGTAATAATTTAATTGGTTATATGACCATCCAGCTGCTGGCGCAGATACGATATCATTTCCCCAATGGGCTTCATTGATTAAGCTTTGGAGTTTGCGCTGGGTTTCTGCGATTTGTTGTTTGATGACGGCTTGATCTGCTGCATATGATTGGATTTGAGCTTTTGTGGCGCTGAGCAAATAATTCGTTTGATTTGTTTGGTACGACAAATCTTTTTGGTGGCCTGTTAGAGAATCGTTCAAATTGCTGAGATCGTCTTTTTGACCCTGTAGATTATCTTTTTGTTTCTGTAAATCTGCTTGCAGTGCTCTTGTGTCGTTTACGCGTTTTTGAATATTATCTTGTAATTGCTTTAAATAATCCATGTCGTTTGTCACTTCGCTAAACGAGGAGCTGGATAACAGAATAGCAAGCTGAGGAGTTTGGGATTCAGTATAGAGTTGGACAATCTCGGATTCTAATTGCGCTTGGAGTTGTTGTAACTGTTGTGTTTCAGAGTCGATATATCCATTAATCTGGGTGATTTGAGCATTGGTATCTGAGATTTTCCCTTGCGTTTGCTTAATTTGTTGCTGAGTCGTCTGCAATTTATCTCCTAAGTCAGCCAGTGCTTGTTTATATCCATATGCTGTTTGCTGTTTTTCTTGTATTTTTTGTTGTCCTTGAGCAAGTTTTGCTTGCAATAGTTTAATTGCCGCATTGCAGCTTTCCGCATCCGTACACGTCGCTGCACGAGCCGATTGCAATGCAGTCGCAAAAAATATACCAGCTATGAGAAGGATGCTTGTTCCCTTTTTCCAATCACTTTGCATGTACCGTACTATAATACTCGTTTTACTATTCAACCGCAATTGAGGTTGGGAGCCCTGCAGCCTTGAATTGCCATACAATTTCGCCAGTATTTGGATTAACTTCGATAATTCTCCTGCGTCCCCCTTCAGAAATAATGACATTCCCGTTTCCGAGTCTTACAGCGTCTGTGGGGTAATTAAGCGTAGTACCATCTGCAAGCTGATGTAATTTCCATAGTACTTGTCCGTCTTTGTTTACTTCGAATACCTCGTTTTTCAAGTGATCTTCTGCGACAAAGGTTCCATCTTGAGTTGGGAATACATTTTGGAGCCATTTGCCGCCTGTGTCTTCCCATTGCCATACGATTTGTTTTGTCGCCCTGTCTATAATCATAATTTTATTTGTGAGCGTGTCAGAAATAAGGATTTTTGAGGCTTGATTATCGAGCGCCATAGCAAATCGATTTCCTTTTAGATAGCCGGGCGCATCTTTCATCACAGCCTTATGGCCATATTCCCAAACGATTTGTTTTGTCGCTTTATTAATAATCACAACCCTGCGATTATTTGCATCTGTCACCAACACTTCGGTTCCGTTGTTTATAAGGTATGCTTTTTTCGGCTGATGCAAGCATTTGTTGCAGTATTGTTGATTTAAAAGGCCATATTGCCACACTACTTCATGGCTTGCACGGTTTAATTCTTGTATAAGCATACCGTTAGATGTGGTAATTATAGGATCACCATTCGGGGCAATGGTCATGAATTCAATATTCGAAGCTTGGCCGCTCTCTTGGATAGAAGGAAAGGAAAATATTTGCTCCCACGTAACGTTGCCCGTTGCGCGATCCACTGCTTCAACTTTGTCACCAGAATAATCTGTGAACCAAACTGTTGTGAATTCTTGCGGAATAGTGGATGCGATAACCTGTTTATCTAGGGCGCGAGAAAGCGGCAGTAGTGCATGTACAAGATTATTTTTTGGCCCAGCTCCAGATGATAAAAATGCGTACAAGGCAAATCCAATAATAGAACAGCAGACGATAAGAATAACTCCAACTAGTAACGACCGACTTCGCATAGAAATAGTATATACTATTTTCTTGCAAAAAAAGTAATTGCATGGTATTAATTTCGGGTGTTCTTTCCACTATAGAGTTTCTCTTTTCGGGAGATAGTTTAATGAACAGACCAAAAATTCTTGTTTTTGCTTCGGGGGCTCCAGAGGGTGGCGGATCGGGATTTCAAAAACTTGTAGAGGCTTCTCGCGGAGGTTCGCTCGATGCAGTTATTGTCGGCGTTGTTTCTAACTATGCCAAGGGTGGTGTGCGAAAGCGGGCTGATGAACTGAGTGTGCCATTCATTCATTTTTGTCGCCCTTGGACGGACGAAATGTATCAACAAATTGCATCTGAATCGGGAGCATCTTTCTTTGCGCTGTCAGGTTGCTTGAAACTTGTTACTGGGCTCGATCCGGCGACTGGTTTTAATTCTAAAACCGTATTCAATATTCATCCGGGCCCGCTTCCAGATTTCGGCGGCCCTGGAATGCACGGTCATTATGTTCATGAGGCGGTGTATCGGTCATACAGGCGAAGAGAAATTACTCATACGGCAGTTTGCATGCACTTCGTCACTGAACAATATGATCGTGGACCAGTTTTCTTCCGTTGCAAAGTAAAGCTCGACGATGAAGACACAGCCGACAGTATTGGTAGGCGTGTTAATCAACAAGAGCACCTGTGGCAGCCTAAAATTACGAATATGGTTGTACATGGGTTGATCGGGTGGGATGGCGTTGATCCGGCTTCATTGAAAGTGCCGGTGGGATATTCGATTGACCAGTTAGCTTGAGTTCTTTTTACTGCAGTTTTTAGGATAAGCGATTCTATTCAGAATCGCTTTTTTGTTGCAAATAGAGCGCAAGGACCTGTTTCTTGCTATTAGAGCGGTTTTTCAATACCGTACAAGTTAGCACTACTATTGTAGATGCATTGTTTTTTGACAACACGAACGTTTAACGAAAAGGAAGAAGTCATGATCTATTATTGGATCTATCGCCAAGTTCGGAGCGATTTGGAATTTGGTTTCACAATTGAAAGCAAAAGTGCGCTGTCGGAGTTGGAGCTTGCAAAGCTCCGCTGGCTCATCGCAGAAACGTTCGAGCCGAACAAAACCGGAAATCAACCATTTTTTGATCAGTCAGAAATTGTGGAAATTGGCCCGAGACTTTCTATTGAAACTCCGTTCTCATCGAATGCTGTTTCAATTTGTCAGTCCATGGGACTTCGACACATCACGCGAATTGAGCGTACTCAACGCTATCTGATTGAGAATGGTCAATCATCAGAGATCCTGCTCAAGACTTGTCTTGACCGGATGACGGAACAACATTATCCAAATGGAATTGAAAACTTTGATACCGGGATTATTCCGGAAGATGTCCAAGCGGTTGATCTCATGGGGCGCGGAAAAACAGCGCTCGAAGAAATGAACAGTACGCTTGGCCTTGGTATGGATACCAGGGATCTTGATTACTACCAGCATCTCTTCACAAAAGTTCTTCGCAGGAATCCGACTGATGTCGAATTATTCCAACTGGGTAACGCAAACAGCGAGCACAGTCGGCACTGGTATTTTAAAGGCCAGATCGTCATCGACGGAACGCCAATGCAACAAACATTGTTTGAGATTGTTCAGCAACCGCTGAAAAATCTCGGCAGTGAAAACTGCAGCCTTGTTGCCTTTAGAGACAACGCTGGCGTGATCAAGGGATTCGGCACATGCTTGATTCTGCCAGTCACTCCAGGCAAGCCCTCGGAAATGCGAGTTCTCGAGAAGGTGGTTCATATTGCGTGCACTGCAGAGACGCATAATCATCCTACATTCGTCGCCCCTTTCCCAGGTGCTAATACAGGCGGAGGCGGACGGATACGCGATAATTCAGCAGTCGGACGGGGAGGTATTGCTGGAGTTGGTGTTGCAGGATACTTTGTCGGAAATCTCTTTATTCCTGGATATGAAATCCCAGGAGAGGTTGCAGGCAAAGATAAACCGTCGAAGTACGCTTCCCCGCTCTCAATTCTCATTGAGGGTAGTAACGGTGTGTCAAGTTACGGCAATCAGTTCGGTGAACCCCTCACGCTGGGCTTTACTCGAACGTTCGGTCAGATAGTTGGAAACGAATGGCGCGAGCCTCGCAAGCCGATCCTCTACAGCGGTGGTCTTAGTCATTTATTTGACGAGCACATTGCTAAGGAGACGCCTGAAGTTGGAATGCTTATCGTGCGTATTGGCGGTCCTGCGTATCCCATTGGAGTAGGCGGAGGATCAGCTTCAAGCATGATGCAGGGTCAGAATACGGAGGTACTCGATTTCAACTCTGTTCAACGCGGCAACGCGGAGATGGAAAATCGAGCAAACCGAGTTATTCGAGCCTGTGCTGAAATGGGGGATAACAATCCCATCTCAAGTATTCATGATCAAGGTGCGGGCGGACCGAGCAATGTTCTTACCGAACTTCTCGAACCTCTTGGCGGCAAGATCAGCATTCGCGGTATTGTGCTTGGCGACAAGACGATGTCTGTTCTCCAAATTTGGAGCGCCGAATTTCAAGAAGGATACGGGCTTCTGATCAGGCCGGAACAGATCGAGCTATTTCAGTCGGTCTGCACACGCGAGCGTGTCAACTGTGAAGTCTTAGGAGAAATCGATGGCAGCGGAAACGTTGTCGTTGAAGATTCTCAAAATGGGACAACGCCTGTCGAATTGAACTTGGAGCAGATTCTCACGAATATGCCTCAAAAGACTTTTGAATCAACTCGTCGGCCAATGGCGCTTGTGCCGTTGGAACTGCCAGACGTGACCGTCGGGGAAGCGATTGAAAAAGTGTTCAAGCTTCCTCACGTCGGTTCAAAAGGATTCTTAGTTCATAAGGTGGATAGAAGTGTTACTGGGCTTGTCGCGCAACAGCAATGCTGCGGGATCGCTCAAATTCCAATCGCGAATGTTAGCGTCAATGCACAAAGCCATTTCGGTTTTACCGGAGCTGCTAGTGCAGTTGGCGAACAACCGATCAAGATGCTCCTAGATCCGAAAGGCGGAGCTCGAATGGCGGTAGCAGAAATGCTTACCAACATAGCCTCGGTAAAAATCAGGAGTCTCGAGGATATCAGGTGTCGTGCTAATTGGATTTGGCCAGCTAAGATGCCACACGAAGGCGCACTGTTGTACGATGCTGCAAAAGCCATGTCCAATCTTATGATTGAACTTGGAGTGAACGGTCTTGAGATTGCGCAAGATGGTGGCAAGGATAGCCTAACGCCGGTTGCAAACGTTGCCGGAGAACTTGTAAAGTCTCCCGGAAGTTTGGTGATACTCGGATACGCACCCGTACCTAATATTACTAAAAAGGTTACACCGGATATTAAGATGCCCGGCGAAAGTTCCTTGGCATTAATTGATCTTGGGCATGGCAAAAACCGTCTCGGCGGTTCAGCTTTTGCTCAAGCATTGAATCAGCTGGGGGATGAGTCGCCTGATGTTGATGATCCAAAACTTCTCAAGAATGCATTTCTTGCGATTCAGAAGATGATCGATGAAGACTTGATCTTGTCTCTGCATGATCGAAGCGATGGTGGCCTGATAACTGCAGTAGCTGAGATGTGCATGGCAAGTCGGTGTGGATTCAATGTGATTATTCCACATGGTGCTGAAGTTCTGGCGAGCCTATTTGGCGAAGAGCTCGGATTTATCATGGAGATTGATGCAGAGAGCGAAAAACGGATTTTTCAAATCTGTGAATCGTTTCAAGTGCCGATTTCTTGGATTGGAGTAACACGCTCTGATAGGGTGTGCAACATTACTGCTCAGGATGGTAGGAAATTATTTCAAAGTACGATAATGGAACTTCGCCAATGGTGGGAAGCTACCAGTTTCGAACTTGAGAAATTGCAGATGAATCCTGAATGCGCAGAACAAGAGTATTGCACTCACCATGTTCAGCTTCCCCGCATTAATGTGGCTTCCTCGTATCGACTGCCGTTTATTCCACAGGCAGGATTTGCGGAAGTTCTCGAATCGGAGAACAAGCCTCGCGTAGCAGTGTTACGCGAGGAAGGTACGAATGGAGATCGGGAAATGGCTGCCGCATTTTTTGCTGCAGGTTGTAGCCCGTTTGACATTACGATGCAAGATCTTATGGACGGCAATGCAACCCTGGATAATTTTCAAGGCCTTGTTTTTCCGGGAGGGTTCTCCTACATGGATGTGTTCGATAGTGCGAAGGGCTGGGCAGGAACAATTCTCTTTAACGAAAAGTTGAGGGAAATGTTCGACCGCTTCTACGCTCGTGAGGATACATTCTCGCTTGGCGTATGTAATGGCTGCCAGTTGATGGCGCTCCTCGGATGGGTACCCTGGAAAGGAATCGAGGGTGAAAAGCAGCCGAGATTTGTTCATAATACTTCAGGTCGATTTGAGTCTCGATGGGCACAGGTAGAAATTCTACCGAGCCCGTCAATACTTCTTACTGGCATGGAAGGGTCGAAGCTTGGTGTATGGATTGCTCATGGTGAAGGCCAGCTGGTGTATCCAGATGAATCGATTGAGCAGGGGGTTTGGGAGCGCAGGCTTGCACCTCTTGCATTCATCGATCCATTTGGTAACCCTACTGAAATATATCCGCACAATCCAAACGGTTCGCCGCATGGGATTACGGCTCTGTGTTCTCCGAATGGTCGCCATTTGGCAATGATGCCTCATCCCGAACGCTGTTTTACGTTATGGCAGTGGCCTTGGATGCCCCCTGAATGGGAAGGTATTGAAGCCTCTCCGTGGCTTCGAATGTTCCAGAACGCCAGAACATGGTGTATGGACCATCGATCGTAATAATATCGTCAAAAAACTCTAACCCCCTATGTGGAAACGCATAGGGGTTTTTCTTGCAAAAAATTTGGATGTGTGTATACTATTAGAAAATCTAACTATTTATATAATGGAACAATTAGATCACTTAATAACACTGATATTCGGGGTTGCAAAGCAAGCTAAGGAATATATGAAGTTTGCTGAAGGGATTGCTCTCTCTCCGGGGCAGCTGCAAACCCTGCGGTATGTGCAAGATCATAAAAATCCGCTCATGAAAGATTTGGCAGGATATTTATGCGTGGCGCCCCCTTCTGCCACATCGCTTATAGACCATCTGGCAAAAGAAGAATATTTAAAGCGAGTTGCAGATACTCATGATCGTCGCATAGTGCGGCTTGAAATCACGGCAAAAGGCAAGCAGGAATTGAAAAAGTCGTACCACATTATGGCGAAACACCTTAAACACGTTTTACAAGTATTAAACAAAAAAGAAACTGAAGACTTTATTACCATTTTAGAAAAACTGTATGAATCAAACAACTAAAATCAGTATTGGAATTATTATAATTATTTTGCTCGGGGTTGGTGTTGTGTATGGCGTTCGTGTAATGCCGAAAGCTCCTGTGTTTCAGTCGGTGACTGTCCAAAAGCATGATGTTGTGCAAGCTGTTGCCGCAAGTGGCCAAGTGCAGGCAAAAGATACGTACAATCTTTCCTTTGGAACAAGTGGAATTGTGCGCACTGTGAATGTTGCAAAAGGTGACCATGTACAGGCAGGTCAAATACTTGCGACTATTGATGCAAGTGATATAGCGATGCAACGCGCAAGCGCACATGCTGCATTGCTAGGTGACCAAGCGACGGCACAAGCAAATCTTGATAAAGTAACTCAAGCTCAAAAAGAAACTGCCAGTGTAAATACTGCCAATGTCCTTGCTGCTACTCAGAAAGTAAAAGATACAAAAGCGTATTTGGATACTGCCGAAGGAATTTTTACTGACGTAAGTAATGATGGCGATATTGATACGACTTCTATTACCTATATTACTGCGGCGCAAACACTTGCAACTGCAAGAAGTAATTATGCAGAAGCTCAAGCAGCGCTAAAAACTGCTCAAGCGCAAGCTGCACAAAGTAATGCGAGCGCGAGCCACGATGTTGCAATTGCACAGCAAGCAGCAATGCTTAAGCAGAATATAATTGATGCTGCGGGTGATATTTCTGTAAACCAAGCACAGCTTGGATATCAAAATGCACTGCTCGCTAAGACGGTGTTGCGTGCACCTGCTGCAGGAATTCTCTCTTCTGTGGATATTCACGTTGGGCAATATGCTACACCAGCTATTGCAAGCGCAACATTACTTTCCCCTGCGCTCGAAATTCATGCGGCTGTTTCTGATGCGGATATCGCTCATATTCATAGCGGGCAAATTGCTCATGTAGTATTCGATGCACTTGGTTCACAGGAATTTGATGCAATCGTTACATCAATTGACCCTGCTGCAAAAGTTGATAATGGAGTATCTTCGTATGGTATTACGCTCGCAATTCAAAATCACGACAATGCAATTATTCCCGGCATGAACGCTGATGTAACTATTCCAGTTATAGAAAAAAAGAACGTTGTTGCTATTCCGGACGATGCTTTGTTTACCGATAAAGATACTTTCTTTGTGCAAATTCCAGAGGCCGGTGGAGAATCTCACAAGCAAACTGTCGAAATTGGAGTTCGGGGAACGAATGGATATGACGAAATTGTATCGGGTCTCACACCAGGCCAAACGATCCTTTCATTTAGCACTAAGTAATTCTTCTTATGTCACAAGAACAAGTTTCAAATCGAACAGATAAGATGGCTGCTATATGGAATCG
>DATIIA010000045.1:0-3588 GCA_035480115.1 Candidatus Anderseniibacteriota bacterium
AGTTGGGCGTTACAAAGTAAACAAGCGCCTCAAATCAGTTCCGGGCTACACCGAGTCAGAAGAAAAAGTTCTGACAGTAGATGATATCATCTCAGCTATCTCCTGCCTTATAATGCTTGAGCAGGGAAAAGGTGATATTGATGATATTGATAGTCTTGCCAATCGCCGCGTTCGAAGTGTAGGGGAATTAGTCGCCATCAATGCCTTCCGCGTTGGCATTCTTCGTGTTGAAAGAAGTATTAAGGAGCGCATGAGTCTTATTCAGCCCGACATGCCGATCACTGTCGCTAACCTCATCAATGCGCGTCCCATTATGGCAGCTATCAATGAATTCTTCCGCACCTCGCAACTTTCAACGATTCTCGACCAGACCAACCCTCTCTCAGAAATAGATAATCTCAACCGCTTAACTGTTATGGGAACAGGTGGTATTTCTAGGGAAAGAGCAGCCTTCTCTATACGAGACATCAATAGTTCACAATATGGGAGAATTGATCCTATCCGAAGTCCGGAAGGACCTAATATTGGCTTGGTCACATATATGGCGCTTTACTCCAGAGTAAATGATTATGGTTTCCTTGAATCACCATATAAAAAAGTCATAAAAGAGAAGAAAGGCAGCAAAACTTCCGTACAAATAACTGATGAGATCGTCTACCTGACCGCAGAGGATGAACGGAGCAATTACATTACCCATGCCGGTATTGATATATCCGACAATGGAGAAATTCTCAATCAAAGAGTTGCTGCAAGATACAAAGGGGAATTTATAGAAGTAGATAAAGAGGCAATAGATTACATCGACATCGCGCCCCGTCAGGTCGTTGGAACATCCGCCTCGCTCATACCATTTATAGCCCATGATGAGGCGAACCGCGCTCTGATGGGAACCCACATGCAATGTCAAGCCGTCCCGCTTGTAAATCCTGAAAGTCCTATTGTCGGAACAGGCATGGAGTCGACCATCGCAGAAGTGATGAAAAGAGTTATAGTTGCTCCATTCAGCGGTAAAGTAACCTATGCGGATTCCCAAAAAGTTGTACTTGAGGACAAAGACAGCAAAAAAGAAGAAACCTTCAAAGTCGAGACTTTCCAACGGACTTCTCAGGCAACCGCATACACCCAGCGTCCTCTTGTGACTGTTGGTCAAACAATAAAAAAAGGTGACTGCCTCATTGATGGCCCATCAGCTCAAAACGGTGAATTAGCCCTCGGCCGCAATCTTTTGATTGCATATGCTTCGCTCGATGGTCTGGGTTATGAGGATGCCATTGTTGTTTCCGATCGCTTAGTCAAAGAAAATGTTCTATCGTCAATTCATATTGAGAAATACGAAGCCGCTGTTGTTCAGACAAAATTAGGCGACGAAGAGACAACACGAGATATTCCAAACGTCTCTGAAGAAGATCTTGCCAACCTTGATGAGACAGGTATTATTGTTCTCGGAAGTGAAGTAGAACCAGGAGACATTCTTGTTGGAAAAATCGCTCCCAAAGGTGAGAAAGAATTAACTGCAGAAGAAAGATTATTGCGTGCCATCTTCGGTGAGCAGGCTAGGGAAGTTAGAGATACAAGTCTTAGAATGCCACACGGTGAGAGGGGAACTGTAATCAGTGTCCAAATCCTTGATCGTAAACAAGGAGATGAATTAGAGCCTGGTACAATTCGCAAAATCATCGTCGAAGTTGCCCAGTTCCGCCATATCGTCGTCGGAGACAAGCTCGCTGGCCGCCATGGAAACAAGGGTATCATTTCTCGTATTTTACCTGTTGCCGACATGCCATATCTCCCCGATGGAACGCCAATAGACATTATTATTTCCCCAATCAGCGTGCTTGCCCGTATGAATCTCGGCCAGCTTCTCGAGGCACATCTTGGTTTTGCCGCGCAAAAATTAGAAATTAAAGTTGGCATACCAGCTTTTGAAAAAATCTCTGAAGAAAAAATTGTCGACTTACTAAAACAAGCAGGACTTCCAGTTTCAGGAAAAATACAATTATTCGACGGCCGCACAGGACAGCCATACGAAAATGAAGTAGTTGTCGGTATCGAATACATCATGAAATTAATCCACATGGTAGAAGACAAGACGCACGCCAGATCAACTGGTCCATACTCGCTCGTTACGCAGCAGCCACTCGGTGGAAAGGCCCAAATGGGTGGACAACGCTTGGGAGAAATGGAAGTCTGGGCACTCGAAGCACATCGCGCGCGCTACATCCTACAGGAAATGTTAACCATCAAATCGGACGACGTTGTTGGTCGCGCCAAAGCATTTGAAGCGATAGTCAAAGGAATGGATATTCCTACACCAAAAGTTCCCGAATCATTCAAGGTCCTTATCAAAGAATTACAATCCCTCGGACTTAATGTGGTTCCTCAGGGTGCTGTAGTGTATAATGATGCAATCGAAGTTAAAGAAGAGATAGCTTCTGATCAAATAAAAGAAGAGGTTAAAGAATTGGAGCAAGCTCTTGATGTAGAAAAAGTTCTCGACAAAACAGATGAACTAGAACCTGCAGAAATGCCTGAGGCAAAAGGAGAATCAAATGAGTAATAAAAATATAACCAAAGATCTCAATATTTCGGATTTTAAATCATTAAAATTACTACTCGCACAAACAGAGGACATTCTCCAATGGTCATATGGAGAAGTAACCAAGCCTGAAACTATCAATTACCGTACTCTTAGACCAGAAAAAGATGGATTATTTGACGAAAGAATATTTGGACCTACAAAAGATTGGGAATGTTACTGTGGAAAATATAAAAGAATTAGATACAGAGGTATAGTATGCGATAAATGCGGTGTTGAAGTCACCCTCTCCCGAGTCAGAAGAGAAAGGCTTGGACATATAACTATTACGTCTCCTGTCGCCCACGTCTGGTATTTCAAAGGCGCATCTTCGCCTATGTCGCTTCTCTTAGATATTCCTCAAAAAAATCTTGAATCCATAATCTATTATGCTTCCCATTTAATTACCAAAATTGATGAAGATAAGAAGAAAGAAGCAATTGATCTATTCACCAAATATATTCAAAAAAGAAAAGACGTGCTCAATAAAAAGAAACAAGATGAAGAGGAAAAAATTACCAAAGAAGCAGAAGAAAAAAAGAAAGAAATAAATACCACCAAAGTTTCAAAAGAGCAAAAACAATTGGTTGAAGAAGAAGTCCAGCTCTCAATGAAACAAAAAATAATGCGTGCTGTTGAAATAGTCGACTCCGAATCCAAGAAGATAGATGAAATTTCGGATACCTTTACAAAATTAATCAAAAGTCTTCACGTCGGAAGTGTCCTTTCCGAAGACGAGTATTTTAAACTTCTTGAATATGATATTCAGATTTTCTTTACTATAAAAACTGGCTCGGAAGCACTACTCGAGATAATCAACAACCTTGACCTCTCCAAGCTTATTGCAAGTCTCCGAACAGAATCGGAAAAAGCAACCGGCCAAAGATACCTCAAAATGGTAAAGCGCCTGAGACTTATCGAAAATATGCGAAAAGCTGGAGTGACCCCGGCCGCTATGATCCTGTCTGTTATTCCAGTTATCCCTCCAGATCTTCGTCCAATGGTCCATCTAT
>DATIIA010000046.1:0-7227 GCA_035480115.1 Candidatus Anderseniibacteriota bacterium
CTCTTCCCCTTATTATTACTGTTGCTTTATTACGTGACCCCATAGTCTCTTTTATTTACCAACACGGGTCGTTTTCTTCGCAGGATGCCTATCTAACAAGCCTGGCATTGCTATATCTTGTTCTGGGGCTCACAACGACAGGTATTAGTTCTATTCTCGGACATGCTATTTTGGCATTGCAAGAGACTCGTGCTGCGGTGGCTATTACAATTGCGTCTCAAGCAGTCGCGATTGCATTGTTTGTGCTTCTGGTTCCTCGCATGGGCATGGCGGGGTTAGCACTTGCTTCTTCTTTAGTGCCTCTTTCATCAGCACTACTCTATTATTTGTACCTTACGAGATTTGTTCCAAATCTATACGCGATATTTACGCATACTGCCTATCTAAAGATTGCAATTATTACCTGCATATCGTGTGGTGCAGTTTTTTTAATTCGTCCTTATGTTGCGATTAATCCGCTTATAGAAATATTGATTCCTCTTGTAACAGGAATAATTTTATATAGCATCCTTGCGTATGTATGGAAATTAGAAGAAATGCATGAAGTGCTGGAGATTATTCAAATGAAAGTAAATAAGAAAAAAATACTATGAAATTTGCTGTTATAGAATATTCCAGTAAAACACGGAAAATTTGGCACCATACAGAAAGCCGTCCGAATTATATCTGTGACCCGATCAAGGAGATAGATCCGACCAGTTTCGGGTGCTACGTGTCTGCTCTCAAAGGCGAACATATTCCACTTACCTATCTAATTATAGGAGATGAAGTAAATCCGATAACAAGAATATATAGGAAAATCAGTAAGCGAATTTCAGGATCGTGGCCCTTGTCATACAGCATAGAGTATCTTTCAACATTCGATGCATTATTAGTCGTTTATCAGATCAGTGATGGTCATGAGATGGTCGCTTTTCTTAAAAAACTTCGTAGCACGTATCCCAATATTATAATCATCGGCGTGCCCACTCAGCCGTATGGAATATTAAAAGACTTATGGAATGCAAACCCAGAAAAACGAACGGAAATAAAAAGTTTTATAGATCAATGCGACGTTTTTTTAACTATTGCTGTAAGTACCTTAGAAAAATGGCAAGAACTTACGGAGCGGCCTGTTCTGTATCTTCCTCAACCTTATCCAGTAGAATATGCTCTCCAAGAATGGAAATCGAGAAATGCGAAAAGTAATATCATTTTTGTGGCAGGAATTACTGGGCGTGAGAATATTATAAAAGGACAAATAGTAGCAAAAAAATTGCAAGAAAAATTCCCTCAATATCGAATTCAGATGGCCCAAGTTCCTGATATGGAAATAGATACTCGTGAATTAACTGGTGCTACGTTTGATATAGTTCCTTTTTTGCCGTGGCGCGAACATTTAAAAATGCTGGCAAAAGTTGCTCTTGTTATTAATACTGATTACACCTTTACTCGTGGGCGTGTGCAAGTTGACTGTGCTGCAGTGGGAACGCCAAGTATAGGAGCTAATTCTGATGGGCAAGATGATTTATTCCCTAAGCTGCCTGCAAGCGAACATACCAGTATTCAGCAATTGGTATTACAAGGAGAGCAGCTTCTCAACGATGTTTCGTATTATGATGAAGTAATGAGAACAGGCAAAGAACGGCTGAAAAAATATAATTATGAAGAATCCCGAAAGAGGCTTGAAGAAGTTATTGTGAGATTTAAACATGCCTAAGAAATTCTTAATCAAACATGTAGGCAATATGGGCGATATGGTGTTCTTTGTGCCCCCTATTTTAGAAACGTTGAAAACTGCCTACCCAGATTGTCATATTACATTTGTTACCGCATGGGGATATAAAGACAAGCACGGGCGTTGGGGAAAACGAAATCAAGATGGGTTTTGTATTAGCCTCATGCTTCATGATCCGAATATCGATGAGCTCATCCATTTTCATGATCAAAAAACATCCCTTGAAGGTATGCTGTGCATTGAGGAAGGCCATCATATTCCGACATGGAATAAAGAATATTATGAACATCAAAAAAAAGATTCCCAGTGGGATGGAGTTTTTGAACTAGATGTGGGTATAGAGCAAGATGAAAATCCTATGCGGCATTTGTATGATGTTATCGGAATGCCAGAGCAAGCAAATACAAATTATAAGCTCTATCTGACGGAACGCGAATTATTTGTTGCTGGAGAAGTCATGAAGCACTATCCCTATCCAAGGATTGTCTTATTAGAAGGCCTTGAGGGAACTTCTACAAGGGGATGGAATGCAGACAATATTTCAAACCTTGAACAAGCCATAAAAACCACGTATAGTGCATCTCCTATTTGGTTTGGTGCAAAATATGTTCATGAGTATGAGGGGCGACCGCTTACATTGCGGGAAAATATTGCAACACTTACATATTGCGATGCTGCTGTAGGTGTCCTTTCCGGCCCGCTTCATTTCGCAGCAGCGGTCGGTCTTCCAGTCCTTACCTTATTGTGCGACCAGCCATTACATCGAGCCGATCCTGCTTTTTTCTTGAATGCATATATTCCTAATCTTGAAAAACAACATCGCACGTTACTTGGCCCTACCGGGACTGCATTAGGATTTTTAAAAGAAGGATCTACTCAAATAAACTTGACTCCACAAGAATGGAAAAAACAAGGATATATTGATTGGAATAAGCCAGGAATACAAAAAACAAAGAGTTGTTTATCTGTTATCACAGTAGACGAAATTATGGCAGTCCTTAGAGATATGGTGCATAATCCAACCATATGAAATCACCTTGGGTAGTTATCCCTACATATAACGAAAAAGGCAATATAGAACACATGGTTCATGAATTATTTGAGCAATCCGTGCCGAATTTGACTGTACTTATTGTCGATGATAATTCCCCTGACGGAACTCAGGAAATTGTTCGAACACTACAGAAAAAATATAATTCTCTAGATCTTATAGTTCGAACAAAAAAAGAAGGACTTGGAACTGCCTATGTAAATGGTTTCACATATGCACTTGAGCATGGTGCTGATGCAATTGTGCAAATGGATGCTGATTTTTCTCATGACCCGAAAGATGTTGCCCGGCTATTGCATGGTTTGCAAGAAGCGGATTTAGTGATTGGTTCTAGATACTCGCATGGCATCAGCATTATTAATTGGCCATTACGTCGCCTATTAATCAGTGTTTTTGGAAACGTCTATGCAAGTATTGCAACCGGTATGCCATATAAAGATGTTACTGGAGGATTCAAGGCATGGCGCGCAGAAACGCTTCGAGCAATTGACCTTACGACGGTGCGGGCAGACGGGTATGGCTTTCAGATAGAAATGAATTATCGAACATGGAAATTGAAAAAAATAATTAAAGAAATCCCGATTATTTTTACCGAACGCAGAGAAGGACAATCCAAAATGAGCAAGGCAATTATCCGAGAAGCATTATTCTTGGTCTGGAAGTTAAGGTTGTTTGGGTAAAAAGAGCCCCGAATCGCTCGAAGCGAAACGGGGATATTAGGAGGATTGACATCCTCAGTAGATTCCTGAAGACCTTGCTGAAACACTTCCATGTCTTTTACGAAATTGGGCCGCTAAACGATCCGTTTCATTAGGGCCCGAAAAGGTCCCAGAATACATTTGCTCAGCAACTGAAAGGCTTAAACGTAGACTATCTATTGTTTGATTCTGTTTTGCAATGATTTCTTCTTTCTGCGCAAGTAGGTCTTTTAATTCCTGGATACTCATTTCTTTAGCTTCTGCAGCCATGGGTGTTTCCTTCGAGCTAGGGTGGACTTCAAAGGGATTTAGTTCCCTTTTTCTTCAATTATAAATAGATCAACAAGTAAAACTAATATAAATCAATCAATGTATAATGTCAAATTTTAAACAGGGCCGGAACTCAAAATATAAATACTAACTCCCCGCTTTTCTTATTTATAGGGCAATGAGATACTACAGTAGATGAAACTGAAGATAGAAAAGCATATAATATGGCTTGCTGCGATAGCGCTTATTCCCCTATTGCCGCTCTTGTTTGGAAAGTTTCCTGGAGTTGGAGATATGAGGGATGTATTTATTCCTCTGGAGTCATTTTTCCATAGTGAAGAATTACAAGGACACGTTCCGGCATGGGATCCTGCAGTTTCTTATGGCTTCCCTGTTATTGCATCAGCGCAAATCGGATTTTTTTATCCCATCCTATTTGTATTAAGACTGTTCCCTATTTGGCTTGAGTTGCCACTTGCGCTTGTACTGCATGTTGCATTACTAGCTACTGGAACGTTTCTGTTCGCTAAAAAACTTGGCATGTCGAAGCATGCAAGTATTCTTACTGCAATTTCTTTTTCTCTTTCGCAATTTGTTTGGCAGCATATAACGCATTTAAATATTTTTCTTGCGATTGCATGGTTACCATGGCAGATGCTTGCAATGCACAGCATTATGCAACGTAAAAAGATTTCAGCAAGAGACACTGCAGCATTAATATTACTACTCGGGATACCATTTTTGATCGGCCAAATTCAAGTACCGTTTTTAATGATGGTTGTGGCAATGATCTACGGATTATATATACTTTTCTCCCACCCCCTCCAACTCCCCCTCGGGCAGGGGGAGAGAACGTTGTTCCACCTCCTTACGAAAAGCGGGTCAGGCAAGGTTATACAACTAGCGATTATCGCATTTGGCGTTTTTCTCCTCGTTGCAGTTCAATTATTTCCAACATTTGAATTAGCAAAATTATCTAGCAGAGGATCCGGCGGTGCATTTGATATTACGAACGCGAATCAATTTAGCTATCCCTTGTATCATTTGCCAACGCTTTTATTCCCAAGGTTTTATGGAAACGATAGCACGTATTGGGGTAAACGCTTGGAAATAGAATATGGATTTTATATTGGTGTTATTCCACTTATATTGGCAATTTGGTTTATTTGGAATCGAAAGAAAATTGTCATGCCCGACTTGATCGGGCATCCACGTGGATCCCGGCTCGGAGGCCGGGATGACACAAGCTTTTTTCTCTGGCTTGCAGCTATTACATTTCTTCTAGCGCTTGGTTCCCTATCCCCATTTCGATTACTTCATATTGAGCCTTCTTTGTGGATATTTTCAGCGCCGGCTCGATGGTTATTATTTACAACATTTTCGCTAAGTATATTTGCTGGATATGGCTTCGACGCAGTATGGAACCATCTACAAATTGCAAAGAAATTCTTTCAACGAATAGCATTTACTATTATAAGCTTGGTTGTTATTAGTAATATTTTTCTGTTCGTACCTGCCCTCACCCCCTCCCTCTCCCCAATTGGGGAGAGGGGAAATGCGAAACTTGAATCAATGCTTGTGAGTGCACGGAGCAGCAGCGTTTCGTTTAGATCACCATATACATATATTGCGATTATTTCGCTTATTCTTTTGCCACTAGCTCTCCGACATGCAAATGGCAAAAGAATTATTATTGCAGTAGCTGCATGTGACCTGATTATTATTACATACACAACAACTCCAACATTGCCCTGGCAATCTATCCTGAAGCCACCTGTGAGTATTCAGCAACTTCCGAGTAATGTTTTTAATCATAATGCTCGTGTGTATTCCATTCGAGATGGGGGTGATACCGGTGCATATTTTACAGATCCATCATCTCGAGCGAATATGACAATTCGAGAACTGCAGAAAAACCTTTTAGTTCCAATGGTTTCTGCACAATTTAATATATATGGGATAGAGTGGCCTGCATCGCTTAATCTCACTGAACAAGCTAAGCAACTAGAACAATTGCATCCTACAAAACCGTATGCCATTGAAAATATTGCTCTTGCAAAAGAACTCAACATAGGCGCTGTCCTTTCTTCTGATATGCATAATGAAGTTAACGTAACTGCTCTAGAAACAAAACCAAGATTCGAATTATCTAACGGATCAGTTGCGCTGATTTCTGAAAAGCCTTCTGAACTTATTTTGAAAACAAATGCGCAAAGGGATTCTACTCTTATTATTCGCGATACGTTCTATCCAGGTTGGCATGCCTATGTTGATGGGAATGAAGTTCCAATTCAAAAATCCCCATTGTTTTTCAGAACTCTACAAGTACCGGCAGGAGAACATACTATTCTGATGAACTATCAACCGAAAGTATTACAAATAGGTGAAATTATATCTTTGGGTACCGCATGCACAGTATGTTTTTTATTATTGCGAAAAAAGGTAATTCGTGCCATTATTGAGCCATGAAACTGTTATTTTCTGTCCCCAGCGGATATCACATTCGCGAACTGGTATTGCCTCTGCATAGCCATATTGAGAATAATTCACTTATTACAGAAGCGCACATTGTTACTCCAGCCGCGAGTATTGCTTCTGAAGTATTCCCGGATTTTGGAACGAAATTTATTTTTCATGAAAATCCTAAAGACGATGCTGGCCATCGAGAATTATTCACGCGTATTCAACCTGATCGAGTTATTACTAACACAGTGGGACATGATGCTTTAGATGAGCCCATACTTCGCATAGTAAAGGAAATGAATATTGCAACAATTACATTTATTGCAAGTTGGGATAATGTTTGGAAAATTGAACGATTAATTAAAAAGAATATTCCTATAGCAATTGCTGATCGTTTTATTGTTTGGAATGCCATGATGAAAGAGCATTTGATGCGAGTGTTCCCGAATGTTTCGGAAGATCGAATTGCAATAATCGGTGCGCCTCGAATGGATTATTTTTCTCATAAAGATCGTATTGCAAGCAAGCACGAAGTATATAGCGCATTCGGATTTGAGGACATGAGCCGCCCCCTTATTCATATTGCAACTACGGAACTGTATCCAATGGGATATATTGGCAAAACAATTCGGCATGCAATTACTGCAAACGTTATACAGAATGAGCCGTATATGTATGCTTCAGTACATCCAGGTGGCGTATTAGAAAAGCATCAAGAGCTTGCAGATGCTGGGGCAGTTGTCCGATTTTCTCCTGGAAGGAAAGATTCTATTCCCATTCCTTCTTTCCGGTATGCGCCAACGGAAAAAGATATTTATTTTTTACTTGGCGTTTTCACGCATGCAAATGTACTTGTGAATCATTCATCAACCGTTGCTTTAGAATCGATGATTGCTGATGTACCTATTATTAACGTGAAATACGGGATGCCGCTTGATTGGTGGCGTTGGTATCGATCGATGGTATATCGGGATTTTCAACAACATTATGCTGATTTAATTTCTGATGATGCAACATATGTTGCTACA
>DATIIA010000047.1:0-7641 GCA_035480115.1 Candidatus Anderseniibacteriota bacterium
TAGTTGCTTGCGCAACAGGGGTTGGGGTTGGCAAACGATCACTCCCATGGCCATCTCCTTTCTTTGTTGGGTCAAAGCCATTTTTTACTTCAACTCCATCAGGAAATCCATCCCCGTCGCTATCAGGATTAAACGGATCCGTATGCCATACTGTACATTCAACATTGTCCGTTAATCCATCATGGTCGCTATCTAATGTGGCAGAAGAGTTAGGATTCAACGGGTCATGCCCCGTGCGAACTTCTGCCCCATCGTTGTATCCATCGCCATCAGTATCAGGATTATTAGGATCTGTGCCGTAAATAGTTTCAACTGAATCCGGAAGAGAATCACCATCAGTATCTTTTTGTCCCACCCATGTATCAGGACATACTCCCCTAAACATAACAGGCGCAGAACTTGGATTACCCGGTATATTTGAAGTAATAGGAAGTCCGCCTGAGTCAGTTGGAATTGGGGTAGGAGATTGGGCAAGTTGCCCAGCATTGTGGTTCAAAAAAATATTCCATATAGCAAATGCTCCTCCAATAAGCAGAATGGCTCCAAATAGTATTCCAAAAAGAACCCTCCAGTTCATATCATCTTATGGATTACTTGCTCCTCCTAAAATTGCACCTGTAATTCCTGATGCCGCGCCTTGAATGTCGCTGTCAGAAGCAAATGGAATGGTGCTTGGGGAAGGGCTCGGATTATTTGCCTGCGTTTTTACTTGATTGCTTGTAGATGAATTTGTAAGCAACAATGTGGCCCCTGCTACAGAGCCGATAAGCACAACGAGAACAACAAAACCAGCCCATACCTCAAATGCCATTTTCTCATTTAGGGTCATGGAACTATTGTAGCACAGAATCGTGCTCCCCTCTCCTTAATAAGGAGAGGGTTAGGGTGAGGTGAATATCAGCAACGTACCACTACGCACCTCATCCCCTCCTTCTCCTTAGTAAGGAGAAGGGAAACGCTATCCCCGTTTTGCCTGCTCAATAATCGCCTTATACACCAAGGCGCTTGGGCGGATTGTTCGTGTTTGAGTTTTATAATCAATAGCAATAAGCCCGAACCGAGGCTCGAATCCTTCTGCCCATTCAAAATTATCTAGTAAAGACCAATACAAATATCCTCGAACATCAACACCCTGCTTTTGAGCTAGTTCAATAGCACGTAAATGAGAAGTAATAAACTCTGCACGATTTACATCGTGCGCATCAGCAATACCATTTTCTGTAATATAAATTGGCTTATTATATTTTTTAATGCCGAGCAATACCTGTGTTAACCCTTCAGGAGAAATAATCCATCCCATATCGCTGCGAACAACATCCTTCTTGTCGGAGTAATTAGTAAAGTAATAATTCACTCCGATAAAATCCTGCTTATTTTTTATTAATGAAAAAAATCGATGATTAAAGAACCAATTTTTTATTCGTGTTTGTAATCTATCAAAGACGCTATCTGGATATTCCGGCACATACGCAACTAAACTATACGCAAGGCCAACAGGAATATGGGGAGTAATCCGGCGCAACACGCGATATGCACGAAGATGCGCGTGCGCAAAATGATTCATAACACGCAACATCGTAAATACATTTTTTTTCTGCGGCGGCCATATGGCCTTGTAGTACGATTGCACTACATACACCATCGGCTCATTGATCGTAATCCAAAAATCAACAAGGTCGCCTAAGTGTCCGGCGCAATATTGTACATACTTCGCAAATGCTTCTGGTGCTTGATACGTTTGCCATCCGCCCCGTTTTTCGAACCACAACGGATTTGTAAAATGATGCAATGTTACAAACGTTTTTATATTGTATTTTTTGAGCTCTAGGAGAACTTCGCGATAATGCTGAATCGCTCTTGCGTCAAACTTGCCTTCAATAGGTTCAATTTTGCTCCACTCTAACGATAGGCGATGCGCCGTATGCCCAAGCTGGTGAGCTAATGCGAAATCTTCTTTATATCGATTCCAATGATCGCACGCGATACCTGAACGGAATTTCGGCAGCCGCGATTGTTCGTACTTCCACCAGTTATTATTAACACAGTTTCCCTCTACTTGATGAGCGCTCATGCTTGCGCCATACAAAAACCCACGATGATTCATGCACTCATCATACCCTAAAACTTATCGAGCTTTTCTAAACGATCGTCGATGACGCAATCTTTCTAGAGCAACATTTTGCAATTGTCGAACACGTTCGCGGCTGATGGAAAATCCTTCTCCAATTTCTTCCAAGGTTTGAGGAGCTTCTCCACTTAATCCGAATCGCGCATCAATAATTTCTCGCTCTCGAACCGGAAGTCCTGCAAGTGCACGAGCTACTTCGAGCCGATCAAGAGAATCTTGGGCTTGTTGAATAGGGGATATTGCATCTTCATCCTCGATCATATCTTGCAATTTTCCTTGATCATCATCGTCGTTCCCGTTTCCTACAGCACGTTCAAGGGAAATAATGTCTGTTGAAAATACTTCCAGTTCGCGTACTGCTTCTGGAAGAACGTCTAATTCTGATGCAACTTCTTCCGTAGTTGGGGTTCGCCCCAGCATTTGCGATAATCGTGCTTTGGTGCGCTGCATTGCAAGTACCCGATCAAAAACGTTTTCGGGAAGACGTACTAACCTTCTTGCTTTTAATGCCCGTAAAATTGCTTGTCGAATCCAATATACGCCATAGGTTGAGAATCTTGTATTAAATGATCCTTTAAATCGATCTACTGCTCGCATCAGACCGATATTTCCTTCCTGAATTAAATCCATCAGCAAATCAGAATCATTTCCCGGAACATATTTTTTTGCGATATTCACTACTAAGCGGAGGTTGGCAAGAAGCATTTGTTGCCGCGCAGCCGGGTCCCCTTGCGCTATTCTATCGGCAAGCTCGCGCTCTTCTTGAGCGGTGAGCAAGGGAGTTTTTCCAATCTCTTGGAGGTAGCGAGTAAGAGAAGATATTGATGTGGAAGAAAATGTTTTAGTCATACTAAAAGAGTGTATTAATGCGAGTGAATATTGTATGAAGCGAAACTTTCGGAAGTGGTGCCGGAAAACACCGGCGAAGATGCGGAATGGGAGTTTAGCACTCCTCATGACCGATTGCTAATATTGTACCTCTCTAGTAAGAGAAATCAAGAGGACTTTTCCCCTCTTTATATAATTACGCGCGCTCTAAATATTCGCCGGTCCTGGAATCAACTTTGATAATATCGCCCTCTTTAATAAACAATGGTGCACGCATATGCACTCCGCCTTCAATGACGATGTCTTTTGTAACATTCGATGACGTATCGCCGCGTACTCCTTCAGGGGCTTCGATAACTTTGCGATCAATTTTAATCGGCATATCAACTGAAACTGGCTTACCCTCAAAAAGCATCACTTGCACTTCTTGGCCTTCTAATAAAAATCGAGCAATGTCCCCGATAATGTCTTTTGGAATTTCGTTCTGTTCATACGTTTCATTATTCATAAATACGTACTTGCCATCTTGTTCATACAAATACTGATGGGGCAGGCGCTGAATATCTGCTTCTTCTACCCGGTCTGACTGCTGGAATGTGTGTTCTCTCGTTTGGCCTGTTCGCAAATGTTTCATAATGGAATTTACAACGGGGCGGCGCATCTGCTTGCGCAAAAATTCCGCGGACGTAATAACATACGGCTCCCCGTCGAGCACAATAATTTTTCCTTTTCCTTTTCGAATGTCGTTAAATTCAAGCATAGATTATTACGAAGCAAATATAGTGTGTACCGAAACAGGTATTTTTTCAACTCCGGAACCGGGCTGTGCTGGCGGAAGAGTGGCAGACGGCGCACCTTGAGTCGACACATGCATTGCATTAGGAAGAACAAGCAAGGCAATTGAAAACCCACCTATAAGTGCCATAATGGCCAATATTTCGCGTACATCATGATAAACAACCATAACCGGATACTATAGGAGAAATGAGCCGGGTATGCAATATGTTCGTGTGCTGGTATGCTTTTTATAGCAGTATCATCCACTAACAACACTTAAGGAGGTGATTTATATGGTAGGAACATGTACAGGATGCGGAACAGAGAATGTTGAATTAAACGAAGCAGGACTATGCGCAATGTGCGCTGGCAATCAAGAAACGCCAAGCACAGATATGCCATCAGAACCAGCAGCGCCAGCAATGTAATAAACATTGTCGTATAAATATTTCCCCGCCGTATGGCGGGGTTTTATTTTAGAAATAGTGAGCTTCCATATTTCTTGAGCCACGCTCTGCTCGCCGCATACGACGGGTCCAACTTCTCGACTAATTTCCAAAATCTTCCAGAATGGTTTGCATGAACAATATGTGCTACTTCATGAGCAGCTACGTATCGAGCAACTGTCTCTGGCGCTAGAGCTAAGCGCCAATTAAATGTAAGTGTATGTGTTCGGTGATTGCAGCTTCCCCATTGGGTTTTCATATCTATTACTCGAATATTCGAAATAGATTTTTTAATAACTTCTCCAAATTCTTGTGATTGGCCGATAAAATAGTGATTCGCTTGGGAAATATAAAAACGAGAAAGTGCAGGCATAAGTTTTTCTTCACTAGATACACGAGCAATCAGTTTTCCCTTTTTTTCTTCTATAAAAGATCGCGCTCGCTGCGGCTGCACACGCAACTCCAGCAGCAAAGTATCGCCAAAACAGGGCAAATATTCCCCGTTGCGCACTATAAACGGTTTTATTGTGCGCGCAGATTGCCGTTGCTTTTCTCTCGTGCGGATAATCCAATCTTTTCGTTCATGTAAGAATGTTATTCCCATATGTTCTGAAGCCCGCTTAGGTAGCACCAATTCAACGTCTCCAGATATTTCTATATGAATAGCCAAACGCTTCGCCTTTGCGCTTCTGCGAACAACAACAGGAAATGGAAATAAACCGGATTGCACTTTCATAGATAGTCTTTATGCTATACATATGTTTTCACTTTGGAAAAAGAAATCAACAGAAGAGGGTAAGGCTGCATCTCCCCATAAGCCGCAAAACCAAAGCTCGGGGCAGTTATCATGGGACAAATCCGCTCTTCAAGCACTTGCACAAGCAGTATCGCAAGCTCCGGTACCCAGCATGATGAAGCAGCGGGTGAAGCAGGAGTTATCGAATGCAGCAGAAGAAGCAGCGCGAAAAGAAGGAAAAGCTACCGTCACCGCACAGCACTTAATGGCCGGTATTTTATCTCGGCTACCTGCAAATATGAGAAAAAAAGTTGAAGATGCTGCAAAACAAGGCCCCGCTGGACTCAAGAAGCTACAAAACGAGCTGGGGAAATAGCTAAGCAGGCCCAATTCCCTGTGGGTTGCAGCTTGGGTTATTTAATATATCTTGAATCTGTTGCTTTTGCCTACTTAGTTGGGAGCTTTGCCTATTTAATGAACCTACAGCTGTCTGTAATTGGGCTTTTTCTGAATTTTTATACATTATTTGACTATTAATAGATGTTCGTCGCCCCTCGTCACGAGTACCTTCAAGCAAGCCGTTAAGCGTAGCAATATCTCTTGTGAGACGGTCGATCGTTGCGTTTTTACTTTGCACTTGCGCAGTTATATCGGCAATTTCATCGTCAATATGATGGATTCTTGCAACAAAATCATGTATTTCATCTTCAGTAAGTGGTTGGCACGAAGAAAGAGGAGTTGGGTGAGGACTGGTTGAATACACTGAACTACGCAACGATTGCCTAAATATACTTACAAGAAATACCATAGCTATTACCCCCGCAACAGCTATGGCAATAAATAGTTTCTTGTCTTTCATTATTTTTTTGTTACGACTTTTGGAAACCATATCAAATTACAAATCATTATACACATGCATGAAGAAGTTGCAGGTGTGGATAAAGAAAAACGGTCTGGAAATTATTTATTCTTTCCGCTCGTTTTGTAGATCTTTGTAGATTTTTTCTGCACGGATAAAATCTTCCGGCTCGTCTAAATCAGTGCTTGTTCGCGGATCTAATACAAATCCATGCAAGTTTTCTCCCCAGACATTCTCTAATTCAAGCGCTTCAGGCCTCAATACGAACTTTCTTCGCGTAATGTCTACCTGCCCGTCTTGGAAAAAGACGGGGAATAATTTCTGAATTCGCTGCCGCGGCTGGTCTGGCCCATGCTGTCTTCTGAAATCATTATCAAATATTGGTATTAATTTTCCAGAGGATCCAATTTCTGCGGGCGCATCTAGCTGCCACATTTTATAGGGATGCAATGGAGTAGGGATAATACTCTTGAGTCCGTCCGCACCTGAACTCTTTATGTGTTCAATCATACGGTCAATATCAGATGCAAATCGGAGCGGACTAGTCGGTCGTAAGTTCACTAAAAATTCTGGGGTCCATCCGTGTACTTCTTCCATCCACTTCACCGCGTGATTATAAAACCCAGCATCTCCACTGGTGGGTTGAGAAAATTCCTCCGGCCGAGGAGCAACTAATGCTCCAAACTTTTTTGCCTCTTCTTCAATTTTTTCATCTTCCGTTGAAACAATAACGACGTCGACATGTTGTGCTTCAAACGCAACTTCAATTGCCCATTGCACCAAACTTTTTCCTCCTAATGTTTGTAAGTTTTTATACGGTACGCTTTGCTGGCCTGCCCGCGCAGGAATAATTGCTGCCACTTCGACCGGTGTCTTTTTTGGATTGTTTTGCATGTCTTCATGATACACTACCAGCATGCTATACGGTCAATACAATCACACCTATTCATATACAAATCTCCTATCTCACCCCATATGGAAAGACGCGCTTATATGGATTCAGCAGAATGCAAAAAGCCTTCCAGATGGAGAGCATGCAATACGAGGCCGTGATCTTTATGCGAATATTCAATCCCTTCAAACAATACCTGCATCAGAAGCTGCATTTGAAGTACATGAAGAATATATTGACATTCATTACTGTTTGAGCGGGGCAGAGAGTATCGGCTATGCACCAGTAGGTACGCTAGTAGAAAAAGAGCTTAATAAAGAAAAGGACTACCAATTATTTGAACCTACCAAAAACTTTAGTACTTGCATCATGCAACCAGATTCTTTTGCCATATTTTTCCCTCAAGAATTGCACATGCCTAAGCTTCAAAATAGTATGGATACTCACGTAAAAAAAGTAGTAATTAAAATTAAAAAAGATCTTATCCTATGAAAAACTATCTGGGGAACACAGGGCTAGAAGTTTCAAGAATCGGGCTCGGGACAGTAGAGATTGGGCTTGCGTATGGGCTCGACAATGAAGGGTTGCCTTCAGAAGAAGAGGCTATTAGTTTACTTAAAAATGTTGTTGAACTAGGGGTTACTTACATCGATACAGCACGAGGATACGGGCTCGCTGAAGAGCGGATTGGAAAGTCTGGAATAGGAAAAAATTCGAATATAGTGATTGGCACAAAGTTCGGACAGTTCTTAAAACAAGAGCCTGATTTGCATGGTAATGATCTTGAAAAAAGGGTCCGAGAAGACATTGATATGAGCCGAAAAAATTTGAATCAAGAGGTATTACAGCTCGCACAATTTCATAATGAGCTTGAGGACTATACTGACTATTCTGAAATCATTGAGATTGCGCACAAATTAAAAGACGAGGAAAAAGTAATGCACGTCGGTATCGCAGTCCGAGGGGAAGCAGCTG
>DATIIA010000048.1:0-4268 GCA_035480115.1 Candidatus Anderseniibacteriota bacterium
CTTGAAAAATTAATTTTTATTTCAGTAAACTTTCTATCAAAGCTTTCTTTCATTGTTGCGGTTACTTCATCAATGCTTTCTTGAATGCGCTGTATCGTTTGCTGAACATCTTCGAATTGCACATAGAGCGTATCAAATCGCTCTTTTGTTTCTGCGTATTCTTTGGCAACAAGCGGATCCCGTTCTCCAATTGTTGCAATTTTTGCGGACAGAGTGCGTAATTCCTGTTCGGTAACAGATGTATCGGGCAATGTCGGTGATTTTTTTATCTCATCAAACACAGCGGACCCACATTCTCGCAGAATATCTTGTTCTAATGCATGAATTGCCTGTTTTTGCTGTTCGTACATAGCCTGGAGGGATGCTCCTGTTCGCTCCGCTTCTAATTCTTGCTGTCGCGCCTGTTCTACATTGAGAGAAACGTCTGTTCCACTGCTTTTTTCATCTGCCATTTCTCTCATACTTTTTTCTAAGTTTTGGATTACAGTATCTGATGGCTTTTCCATTAATGGCAAGCGGTGCAGTTGATTCGTACGCTCCTCTTCAATTGCTGTAAGACGTGCAAGTAGGATGTCCGGGGATTCTTGGGTGCTAATGGTTGCTTTATCACGAAGAATTGCCGTGATTGATTGCAAAAGACGCTGGGCAACTGATTTAGGCGGAGTTATGTCGCTTATGATTTGGTCTAAAAAATCTTTACACGCAAGCAGAGTAGATCGAACATCTGTATCCGAATGCTTATTTTCTGCTATTCCTATTGTTTTTTCGACAGCCTTTTTTTGGGCTGTAATATCAGTAAGAGAATCTTGTAACTCTCTTTTTTCCTGATCAACGCGCTTCCATTGCTCGAAAGCTAATGTATATCGAGCTCGTTCTGATGCAAGCTGTTCCATAAGCGCCTTTTTTGGGCCTTGATGCGATGCTGCATCTAACACTCTTTTTTCTTGCTGTATGCGAAATTCTCGCGCAAATAAAATCTGTTGCTTATTTTGCTGTATATTCTCTGTAGTTTTTTTGTATTGATCAGAAGCATTTTTCCATGCTGCGTGATAATACACAACCTGCTTTTCTTTATAGCTGGCAAGGTAGCTGTCTCGTTCATCGTATCGATCCATTTGTCGCTGCAAAAAAGTAAGCCGAGGGCGTAGTTCCTCAAGAATTGTTTGTACTTCTGTCGCGTGATCATGCGCTTTTTTTAGTTTTTGTTGGGACTGCCCAATTTTGATTTGAAGCGATTTAATTCCGGTAGCTTCGTTAAACAATTATATTCTTCCCTCGGGGTTTGCAGTAAGATATTTGTCGATAATGCCCTGGGAAATGACGGTGTAGCTTTTTGTCCCAATACCCGCTTCGGCAAGCATTTGCTGCAAGTCGATGAGTCGAACAGGTTCGCTATTAATGGCATATTCGCTCTCCCCGTTTCTGCTCAATGTTCGAGATATGGAAATTTCTGCCGCAGGAATAGGAAAGCGGCCAGATTCGTTATCAAAAGTAAGCGTCACGCGTGCACGCGAGGCGTGGTTTGCATTGCCAGAATAAATAACATCGGATCGTTCCTTTCCGCGGAGCATTTTCATCGATTGCTCTCCTAATACCCAGCGAATCGCTTCTGCGACGTTTGATTTTCCGCTTCCATTTGGGCCGATGACGCCCGTTACACCCGAACCGAAGGTGAGATGCGTCAGGTTTGCAAAAGATTTAAATCCTTGAATTTCAACAGATAAAAGGCGCATTGGATTTACTTATCCAGCTCTTGCTCAATTTGTTCTAAAGCCCGTTTTGCGGCCTGCTGTTGGGCCTCTTGTTTGCTCGTGCCCGTTCCTTCTCCCATTTTTTTCTCATTAAGGAATACGCCGATACTAAATTGTTTTTCGTGATCCAGCCCGGATTCTTTTAAGACTTTATATACTGGAGTAATGCGGAATCGATCCTGTGCAATTTCTTGGAATTTGCTCTTCGTGTCTATGTATAAGCCCTTTTCTACTACTTCAGGAAGTTTAGCAATAATGAATTTCTGAATTACTTGTTGTGCGGCATTGTATCCCTGGTCTTTATAAATTGCGCCAATAATAGCTTCGACGGCATTTGCAAGAATGTATTGGCGGGCCTTGCCGGTATCTTTTCTCTCTCCTCGCGACAGCAATAAATACGGCTCAATATCTATTTCTAATGCAATTTTAGAAAGCATTTCCCCTCGTACAATGGCAGAACGCAAATTCGTAAGTTCTCCTTCGGGCAAGGGATAGTTTTGATACAAATGGTCTGTAACTACAAGTTCTAATACCGCATCGCCGAGAAATTCGAGCCGCTCGTTATGATCCAATTCGAAATCAGAATTTTCGTTTAAATACGAACGATGGGTAAGTGCTTGTAGTAATGTTTTTTCGTCAGAAAAAGAAACTCCGAGCCGTTCTTGTAGTGGCGTAAGTGATGGTAAATCTTCCATAGTTAAGCTGTTTTTTGAGATTCTTCAAGATTCTTATAAATAGTTCCTAATACTCCGTTTACGAATTTGCCGCTCGATGGCCCTCCGAATGTTTTTGCCAACTCAATTGCTTCGTTAATAGCTACTTTTGGAGGAACGTCTGGTGCATTTGCTAGCGTGAGCTCAAAAATGCCGATCCGCAGAACATTCCTATCTACTGTTGTTATTTGGTCTAATGGCCAATCGGGGGCAGATTTCTCAATAACTGCATTAATCGCATCCATATTATCCCGGACGCCGTAGAGTAATGAAAAGATAAAATCAGTATCGTCTAATCCAGGTGCAAATTCCTCGATATTATGAAGTGCAATTGGCTTGAGTGTTTCGGGCTCCAAGCTACGCATATCCCACTCAAATAGGGTTTGAAGGGCAATAGATCTACTTAAGTGACGATTAGCCATAGGAAAGTACTATATTGGTTATACCCCATTTATGAAGGGGTATCAAGAATTGTTACGCTTGAGATTTTCGAGCTTTATCCTTGCGCTTTTCTTCCATTTTTTCTGTCTTTTTTGCTACCGCAATGACAGATCGTCCGCGATAATTTCCGCAATTTGCGCATGCGGTATGGGAAAGCATCGGAGATTTGCATGATGGGCATACAGAAAGGCCAATGCCTTTGCGGCCATGATGGCTGCGGCGCATCCCCTTCTTTGAGCTCGGTGTTCGTTTCTTTGGTACTGCCATAGTGGTTCAAGAGTAGATTATGCCGCCTCTTTTGTCAAAAGACGTGCAATGGGCGCATAGCTTTTTCGGTGATGAGGCGTAACCCCGTACTTCGCGAGGGCGTCGAGATGCTGTTTGGCCCCATATCCTTTATGAGAAATAAAACCGTATTCGGGGTGCGTAGGATCAAGCTGTTTCATGATTCGATCACGGGTAACTTTTGCAAGAATACTGCCTGCTGCAATTGAATACGATAGTTGATCACCCTTTACTACTGATAAAGAAAAAATAGTTGGATGTATAGTATTGCTTGTCCCGTCTATGAGCAGCATGTCAGGTTCTGGTGAAAGATTCTCAATTGCTCTACGCATTGCCAAGTGCGACGCATTCCGAATATTGAGAGCATCTATTTCCTCTACACTCGCTTCGCCAATACTATATGAATCAGCTAATTCTGTAATGAATTCAAACGCTTTTTCTCGTTGCTTTTCAGATAGTAATTTGCTATCTCGAATCGGAATTTTATTCGAATGTTCCAGAATTTTTTCTAACGCAGATTCAGAAAAGATCACTGCCCCTGCGACCACTGGCCCAGCCAAGGCTCCCATTCCTGCCTCGTCTATCCCTGCAATATGACCAACCCCCTGAGACCAGTATTCGTGTTCAATAAAAAATGTAGGGGTGATAGGCATAATGTGGTGCCCTCGAAAGGAATCGAACCTCTATCTCGCCCTTAGGACGGGCTTGCTCTATCCGTTGAGCTACGAGGGCGTAGGGGAATCATACTACAAAGACTTGCGTTGTCGCCATCTACACGGCACTATTTCACGCATAGCCTTATCATCTTTTACACTATGCAAGTATCATTTACGAGTAAGAACATCGGAATCGGAATATTGGTTATTATTGGTATATTCCTGATTCTCGGTATTTTTGCTCGCCCTATTGAAAACCGAAAAGACGTGAGTTTATCGCAAGTAGTTGATGAAATAGGCAAAAATAACGTATCAAATATCACGGTAGACCAGAACGACATCCTCGTTACCCTAAAAAATGACTCTTCACAAAAGTTAGTTGCTCAAAAAGAGAATGATGCATCTGTGACGGATACGTTTAA